>CBFGYX010000079.1:0-7314 GCA_965653075.1 uncultured bacterium | reverse complement strand
CGAGATAGTCTGCCGCAGCAAATGCAAAGGTGTAGATCGGTGCAGGAGAATCAAGCTGCCAGACATCCCGGCCGTCCTCGGTTCTCGATTGGGTCCCGCTTGCGACAACCGTATAATCACCGGCAATGTCGAGGCTCACCGAGAGCGTAGCCGGGTGTGCAGGATGATGCAAACCGGGTAGCCAGCCTGCGGCGCGGGTAGGCCAGGCGTCTGTATACATGACCGGGTTCCCGTCATGTACACCGCGATAGAGTCCGTGGCTGGGCTTGCCGCGGTAATACACGGTGATAGCAAGCGTATCGCTCCTGCGAGCCTGAACCGGCACGTTTAATCGTGCGCCCGTGGCACGGAAATCAGTTCGTGAGCCGTTGACGAGTATCGAGTCGACGGTCGGTCCGTCGAGCGTCAGGGGCATCTCGTCTCGGTCGGCCGGCGCGATGAGCGTGATAGTCGCCGATCCGCAGACGGTCAGAGCTTGTGGATCGACGCTCAAATCGACGTCGTAATGTATAACCTCGACGTCATCCAGATAAAGCGACGGCGGTGCCGGCTGAGACCTACAGCCTGACACCGCCGCCATTGCAAGAGTAAAGACGAGGCCGAGCCTGAGCGTCATTCCTCATCCGATTGCTTCATCCCTGCGTCCATCAAATCGATGAGCTCGTCTGCGAAGCCCATGCTGCTGTAACCGCCGTCATGATAAAGCGTCTGCATCGTAACCATGCGCGTGAGATCACTCAGAAGCGAAACGGTATAGTCGGCACAGCTTTCAGCATCCGCATTGCCCAGCGGAGAGATGCGGTCAGCGAATTCGAACATGTGATCGAATCCGGTGATACCCGATCCGGCAACCGTGCGTGTCGGGCTCTGTGAAATCGCGTTTATGCGGATTCCTTTCTTGCCGAGCCGATATCCGTACGAGCGAACGATGCTCTCGAGGAGCGCTTTAGCGTCTCCCATTTCGGAGTACTTCGAGAAGATGCGCTGGGCGCCGATGTAGGACAGTGCCACGATCGACGCACCTTCCGCCAGCGCGTCGGCATTTAGCGCGGCCGTCACGATACGGTGGAGGCTGCCGGCCGATATGTCCAGCGACTTCAGGTACCAGTCGTAGTTCAGATTCTCGTAGGGGCGGTCCTTTCTGACGTTGAGACCCATGCCGATCGAGTGGACGATGAAGTCAATCTGACCGTAGGTCTGCTTTACCTCCTCGAAGAGCGACGCAAGGTCGTCGTTATCGGTAGCATCGGCCCAGTGGATCGTGCTGTTGGTGCGCTCGGCAAGCGCATCGAGCGAGCCGAGACGGCGTGCAACCGGGGCGTTGGAGAGTGCAAACTGTCCGCCTTCTTCATGCACACGCTCAGCGATCTTCCAGGCGAGGCTGCTGTCGACCAGCGCCCCAAAGATCACCCCCTTCTTGCCCTCAAGAAGTCCGTACGATTTTGCCATTTGAATGTGTTTTCGGATTGAACGACAATCGATGAAAGTAACGAGTGGGCGCGATGTCTGCTACTACGATTCGCGAAGCGCCTCAAGCCGCTCGTACATAGCATCATGTAACAGCCCATTCGATGCGAGGATATCGCGTCCGTGGATCGGTTGTGGCTGCAAAGCAAGATCGGTCACGCGGCCGCCTCCCTCCTCGATCAATACGATTCCGGCCGCAACATCCCACGGACTCAGATGCGTCTCGAAAAACGCGTCAAAGCGCCCGCATGCAACGTAAGCCAGGTCGACGGATGCCGAGCCGGGCCGTCGGAGTCCCCGTGTATCGTGCATCAGACGGCGCAGCGAGGTAAGGTAACCGTCTACACGTTCGAACGCGCGGTATGGGAAGCCGGTGGTGATAAGCGCCTCGCCGATGTCTTCTGTTCGGCTCGCGCGGCAGCGGCGGCCATTTACATAGAGGCCGCCCCCGCGGACCGCTGTGAATAGCTCATCGCGTGACACATCCAGCACAACGCCCATCACCATCTCGCCGTCTTGCTGAAGCCCGATGCTCACGGCGTACGGCGGCACGCCGTGCAGAAAATTAGTCGTGCCGTCGATCGGATCGATGATCCACTGGAAACCCTGGGCACGCAGGACCTGTTCGTCGGGATCGTCTTCCTCAGCCAGGACAGCGTGATCAGGAAACGCGGAGCTGAGAAGGTCGACAATGGCGTGCTGAGCCTCTTCATCGACGGCCGTGACGAGGTCATGTGTTCCTTTTTCACGGATGTACTCATCTTGAACACGACCCTCGTAGCGCTTGATGATGCGCGCCGCTTCATGCGCAGCCTCGATGGCGGCATCGCGTTCGGCCTCAAAAGTTGACATCAGGTAGGGTTACCTCCAAATTTGCATAGATGATGCGAAGGTACGGAAGTCGTCGCGCGTTTCGACGTGATCATACGGATTTAGCCGGAGCGGCCCTCATCGTCGTGGCCGTGTTTGTTCTGAGCGGATGTTTGCCCGATTCCGATTCGAACGGCAGCGCAGTTCCGGTGGCCCCACCGAACTCGCATCTTGATGTAAACCTCGCGACGCTCCACGAAGCGTTCGCAGGGCTGGGGGACGTTGCACATGAAGTCGAGCAGCGGATCGTCGTTGTGCGTGATTCAGACATGTACACATCCACGGCCAGGCTGCGGTCGAACGACGGCTCGACACCGTATCAAGTGACGGCAAGTGAAGAGGACGGCGTCAGGCCGAGATCAACATTCTCGACATTACTTGACGGACAGAATCATGCGGGGCCGCAACATGACGAACTGTATTCCCTCCTCGTCGAAGAGGATCCGGCCTACCTTTCAGAACCCGGTGCGTTCGACGTAAGCGAGCGGGGCGACACGCTTGTTGGAGGAATTGAGGTCCAGATTACGGAGCTACACCGGCGCCATGATTCCAACCGGGGGCGGCCGTTTGAACGTGTACGCCTCTACACGACTGATGAGGGAGACGTCGTGCGGCTCGCCGTGTGGATTTCGGAGAACACACTTTTTTACCAGCACGACACGCGGCGCCTTATTGAGCTTCAGCGCGAGGCTGACTTGTGGCTCCCGAAGCTCGTTCAGATCGATACGCGCTCGAAAGCACTGTTTGCCTCACCGGTGGCGTCTGAAATCCGTTGGCAGTTCGTGCCGAGCGCCTCAGAAGCGGCCTTTAGTTCGGTGACAGGAGCTCGCGAAATCGGGGGTCACCCGTGAGGATCTGGAGGATGGAGTCGGTGCGGATTGCCTCAGCATCGATGGCGGCATTCTGCAACCCCCGGCCGATGATGTCGATCGCGTCGTCGTTCCGGCCGCGGCGTACAAGTACCCGCGCAAGCTGGTAGTGGGCTTGCGGACTAACCGGCGAGAGCTCCAATGCCCTCCTCGCAAACGATTCCGCACGTTCCAGTTGTCCGAGCGCGATCGAGGTCGCGCTAAGCCGCACATTGAGCGCAGGATGATCGAGCGAGCGCGAGGCGGCGGCGTCGAGCTCACGTCGAGCCAGATCCGGCTCACCCGCCGCGATAGCCGTCTCACATAAAACTACCCGTGCTTCGGGATCGGTCGAGTCGGTCTCCACGGCCTTCAACGCGTCGACGAGAGCCTCCTCAGGCCTGTCGAGCGCAAGCAGAACCTGCGCACGCAGCTTCCTCGCCTCACCATCGTCAGGCAACTCGCGAATGACACGGTCGACCCGCGCTTTGGCTTCATGCAGGCTCGCACCGGTCCGCCACGCAGACTCGGCGCGGTTAAATTGCACCTCGAGCGCAGGCGGTCTCTGCTGTGCTTGAGCCGAACCAATAAAAATGAACAGCGCACAAAATGACGCTGCGATCCTGATACGCATCGATGCGGACCGATTATGTCCGTGGAAACTCGCCTTACAATTCTCCGTTCGCCGCACAAGAACCGTTCCTCTTCCTTCAGACGGTTCTACAATATAACACGTCTTTATATGGGCACGTCAGACGGCCCGATGATCGGTCAGGATATCCCGCTCGAAGAACTTACCGTCCGCGCTCAACGGGCGCTTCGCACGCGCGTCCTTGGCCGCCGGATTGTTGCGGAGCCGGAAGTCGATTCGACGAACCGGCTTGCTCGGGAAGGAATTCGGGATGGTGCATCAGCCGGGACCGTCTACCTTACCGACCACCAGACGCATGGCCGTGGCCGTCTGGGCCGAAGTTGGTCGGCTGAGCCCGGGCAAAACCTGTTGTTCTCAGTGATTATTGAAACAGCCGGGCCGGTTTTAACGAACATCCCACTCCGTGCGGCACTTGCCGTTCGAGACGCCGTCGATGTGGCGGTATCAGTGAAGCCGGTTGAAGTGAAATGGCCGAACGACGTCTTGATCAGGGGGAAAAAGTGCGCCGGCATGCTGCTCGAGGCGGCGTCATCGGATCAATCGAGGCTCGTTTTGGGGATCGGCGTGAATGTCAATCAGATTTCTTTTTCTCCTGATCATCGCGAGACTGCCACATCACTCCGCTTGGAGTCGGGCGACGTCGTCGACCGAGCGGCATTATTTTGTGGGATTCTTGAGCGTCTGGAGCTACGTCTTCTTAATGCGACGTCAACTCGATGGATGGCTGATTATGAGAAGGTGATGTATCGTCGCGCCGAAGACATCACCCTGTACTTTCCCGAGCGCGAATCCTCGGTCTCGGGGACGATTCGAGGAATCGCCGAGGACGGGGCGCTGCTTCTCGAATCGCCGGAGCTCGGCTGCCGGGCTTATTACGCCGGGGATGTCACGACGCGCATTCCTGAGGCCTGACCGACCATGTGGCTCATCATCGACGCGGGCAACTCACGCATCAAGGCTGCGCTTTTCGGTGATGATCGATCGCCGATCCAGGTTGCATCCTTCCTTACAAATAGCGGCCGAGAAGAGCTGCGTAGGCAGTTGATCGCGTTGGCCGATGGTGCACAGGTCGATCGGGCAGGCATCGCCGCAGTATCATCGACTCCCTTTCTCGACGAATTGATTGATGAGCTGGCGCCCGGCGTTACTCCGCTCCGGGTAAATGCTGGATTAAAACTGCCTTTGAGGAATGCCTACGAGACGCCGGCGACGCTGGGCACGGATCGGATCGCCTCCGCTTCCGCCGCATGGATGCACTATGGAAAGGTCTCTCAGCGGCCGACAGTATCGGTTGATCTTGGCACGGCCGTCACGTACGAAGTTATCACCCGCGACGGCACGTTCATCGGTGGAGCAATTGCACCGGGACCGAGATTACAACTCGAGTCGCTGAACCGGGGCACGGCGCATCTACCGCTACTTGAAGACATCGAGTCGAAATCGCCTATCGGGGCGTCTACACGAGCAGCCATCGAAGCCGGAGTGATGTACGGATTCGTTGACGGTGTGGCGGGGATGCTGGCTCGTATCGAGTATCAACTCGGAGAAAGCCCCGTCGTTATTCTGACAGGAGGCTGGTCGGAGCAGGTATCGCCACTGCTGGACGTTGATCATAAGGTCGATCGTCACCTTGTTGTCAAAGGGATTCGGATAATTATGGAGTTGAATCCCTGAGCCTTACTCGGCGATCGACTCGGTGGCAGAAAGGAGCGCCTCTATGCGCGAAAGAATCATCTCCACTGCGATCTGATTGTGTCCGCCCCTGGGCACAATGATGTCGGCGCGGCGCTTCGACGGCTCGACGAATTCGAGATACATTGGCCGCACCGTTCGCTCGTACTGCTCCAATACCGAATCGATGTGACGCCCTCGCTCGACGATGTCGCGCTTGATGCGCCGCAGGAGTCTAATATCATCGTCAGCGTCTACGAAAATCCGGATGTCCATTCGGCGGCATAGCTCCTGCTCGGCCAGCACCAGGATGCCCTCGACGAGGATAACCGACCGCGGTTCGACGACTTCGACCTCGTCGGTACGCACGTGATTCTTAAAGTCGTAGACCGGCTTTTCGATCGATCGCCATGACAGCAGTTCGTCGAGCTGCCGGCTCATCAGGTCAGTTTCGAGCGCATCCGGATGGTCGAAGTTGAACGCGGCACGCGCTTCAAAGTCGAGGTGCGAGAGATCGCGGTAGTACGAGTCGTGATCGAGCAGGCACACGCGGTGCCGGCCGACGAGCTCGACAAGCCGCGTCAGTACTGTCGACTTCCCAGATCCGGAGCCACCGGCGATACCGATTACAACCGGCTTCTCCATGACTGCTATCCCCGCTTGACGAACGCGATCGTCTTCTCCCCTGTCTCAGCGTTTTCCTCCGTCGCCTCCGGATCGTACACATAACCATCCGGATGACGCCATTCGAGGAGAGGTTCAAGACTCTCCGCCGTTTCGCGGACGATGAAGTTGACGAGTTGTCCGCGGAGTGGCTTTACGTTATGCGTGACGGGTTTGCGCTCCTCACCGTCCTCCACAAAAAACTGAACCGAGATCGACTCTTCGTACGAATGATTGTCATCCCATGCGTCGCGGTGGACGCCCGGAAGCAGATTCCATACGAACTTGCCTTTCACCCGCTCATTCAGCACCGGGCTGATCAGAGGCTTCCAGTACGCGGCCACACGCCCGAGGTCAGGCAGCGATGCATCCATCCTCAGGCGATAGTTCGGAATCAGGTCGTCGGGACGCAGTAAGCCGAAGACACCCGAAAAGATAATTCCATTCTCGAGCAGACGGCGCTGCGCGCCCGTAGGTAGCCCCGCGAAGTCCATCGACTTATACATGACACCCGGGCTGTATCGGTCGAGGGCCGAGATCAGCGGTGCGTCATAAATCTCGAGGTTGGCTGCGACAGCCTCCTCGAGATGGGCTCCTGTGACGCCGAATATCGCCTCGAGATCGGCCTCACCACTTCGGATCACCTCTTGAAGGTGATTAATCAGCTCTCTCCTTTGCGGATTGAGTTGATTGAAGTAATTGAACGTGTTCGCCGTCCGGTAATCGAACATGTCCGGAGCGAAAGGATTCCCGCCGGATTCTTTACCTTCCGACGGCGGCAACAGAATGATGAAATTCGGCATATAGAAAAGACGTTATTCTACAGCTAACAGCACGATCAGTGCGCCCTGCCGCGCTCAGGTCGCACGCCTGCTTGTCCCGCACGAAGCGGAACGACCCGGCCGCCGGTGCTCGTTCACGACCTCCAGCGAAGCCGCGATCAGACGGCCGGCTGAACCGGATTGCAGCAGCGGGACAGTTTGGTCAGGGAGCGTTACGGCGTACGCGCCTCGTTCTGCTGCCTTATCTCGGCCAGCAGATCGTCGATCTCGCGTCGTATTCGCGACGCTTTCTCCTGAGCATCCGCCACGAGCGCATCGCCGGTCCGGCGAGCCGCGCTTTCCTCCTGTGAACGCACGACCT
>CBFGYX010000078.1:0-7314 GCA_965653075.1 uncultured bacterium | reverse complement strand
GCTTCGTGCGCTCGTTGATGAGTTCGGGAAGCGCGTCGACGTCAATCTCGCCCTTTTCATCCACCGGGATGATGCGAACGCATGCCCCCTTCTCTTCGCACAGAAGCTGCCACGGAACGATGTTCGAGTGGTGCTCGAGACCGGAAATCAGGACTTCATCGCCCTCGCCCACGTTTACGCGGCCGTAGGTTGACGCTACGAGGTTGATGGCCTCGGTAGCACCTCGCGTGTACACGACCTCGTTCACCGACGCCGCGTTGATGTACGCGCGGATCCGTTCGCGGGCGCCTTCATAGGCGTCGGTCGCTTGCTGACTCAGCGTGTGCACGCCGCGATGGACGTTGCTGTTCTCGCCGGCGTAATAGTCGACGAGGCGCTGGATGACCCGCTGCGGCTTCTGCGACGACGCCGCATTGTCAAGGTAGACAAGCGGCCGGCCGTCGATCTGTTTCTGCAGAATCGGGAACTGCGCACGCACGGAATCGACGTCGTACGCCGCGCGGTTATTTTGTGAGATGGTCGTGCGTTGCGTGGTGGCGGTCATGACGGCGTCGGAGAATGACAATGGCGTCGTGCGTCGACCCGGGGACGCCCAAAAGAGGCGGGGCGGCCGGACGCCTTAACGCGGCCGCCCCGGGATCGGGCCTTATGCTGTGAAGCGCTCCGTGATGCGAGCGTCGAGCCATTCGCGCAGGGCATCTACGCGGACGCTCTCGACCACATCGCGCGCAAAAGCCTGCAGCAGCATGCCGCGTGCGGCGCGTTCTGAGAGTCCGCGCGAGCGCAGGTAGAACATGGCCTCGGCGTCGAGCTGGCCGGTTGTCGCGCCGTGCGAGCACTTCACGTCGTCGGCGTAAATCTCGAGCTCCGGCTTTGCGTGCATCTTTGCGTCTTTCGAGAGCAGAATACTCTTGTTCTGCTGGTACGCGTTGGTCTGCTGCGCATCCTTCCGCACGAAGACTTTGCCGTTGAAAACGGCGTTGCTCTTATCGTCGAGCACGTACTTGTAGAGCTCATTGCTCACGCAGTTGGGCTTCGCGTGATCGATGAGCGTATGGACGTCTACGTGCTGGCTTCCCGTGGGCAGCACCAGGCCGAGCAGGTGGCTCTCGATATGCTCATCGTCGAGCGTTACCGTGAGGTTGTTGCGGACGAGCGCGCCGCTCAACGTGAACGTGTTCACCGAGAAAACGCTGTCGCGTCCCTGATAGATGTACGTTCCGTTGACCTGCGACGACACATCCCCTTCATCCTGGAGCTTGTAGTAGTCGATGTTCGCCGCCTGAGCAACGAAGATCTCCTCTACGCTGTTTGTGAAGTAGCGCACATCGCCGAGCACGTGGCTCGTTTCGATGAGCGTGGCCCGGCTGTTCTCCTCAAACACGAGCAGATTGCGGGGCTGGATGAGGATGTCGTCGGCGCTGTTGAGCAGCGAGACGATGTGCAGCGGTTTGTCGAGTTCGGCGCTCTTCGGGATGTACACGAAAACACCGTCCTGCACGAAAGCCGTGTTGAGGGTGGTGAGGGATTCCGCGTCAGTGCCCGCCGCCGTATTGAAGTACTTGTTGACGAGCTCTGTATGGCGGCCCGCGGCTTCGGCGAAACCACTGATGACGGCGCCGTCCGGCAGCTCGCCGATTGTCGAGAGCTCAGGTACATAGTGACCGTTCACGGTCACGATGATGTGGGCGTCGAGGTTGGGGATCAGGTAGGGCGAGACATCGATGCCTGCCGTAGAACCGGCCTCGGGCACAAGGCGGTACTCGTGCTTGAGCGGGGTGACGACATCGGTGTACTTCCAGGCCTCGTTGCGCTTCGTGGGCAGCCCCACTTCAGCGAAACGCTTGATGGCCTCGCGCCGCAGGCCTACGATGGCGGCGTTGGTGCCGTTCAGCGTATGGCCCTCATTTATTTCGAACGCTTTCACGAACCGTTCTTCAGGCCGGCCGACCGACGACTCGTCGAGACGTGTAGCGACTTCAGGCGTTGCCATATCTATCGTTGTATTGAGATTTCTATCGATGGATTGCGGTGCCTGGGATCAGCCCGCGGCGACGACGTCGGCCGTCTCTCGGCGAATCCAGTCGTATCCTTTCTCCTCGAGTTCGAGCGCCAGCTCTTTGCCGCCGCTGCGAACGATGCGTCCTTCGACCATCACGTGCACAAAATCCGGCACGATGTAGTCGAGCAACCGCTGGTAGTGCGTGATGACAAGGAAGGAGCGGTCTTGTGAGCGCAGGCGGTTGACGCCGTCGGCCACGATGCGCAGGGCGTCGATGTCGAGGCCCGAGTCGGTCTCGTCAAGGATGGCCAGCGTGGGCTCGAACATGGCGAGCTGGAAGATCTCGTTGCGTTTCTTCTTACCGCCTGAAAAGCCTTCGTTTACCGAGCGCGTCATCAGCGACGGGTCAAGCTCGACGAGGCCTGCCGTCTCGCGCATCAGCTTCAGGAAATCTGCGCCGCCGAGCTCCTCCTTTCCACGATGCTTACGCACGGAATTGACGGCCTGGCGCAGGAAGTTGTTCATGCTGACGCCGGGCAGCTCGACGGGATATTGGAACGCGAGGAAGACGCCTTCCTTCGCGCGCTCGTCAGGATCCATCTCCAGCAGGTCGTCTCCTTTGTAGGATGCCGAGCCGCCGGTTACCTCATACTCTTCGCGGCCGGCCAGGACCGAGGCCAGCGTGCTTTTACCTGAGCCGTTCGGGCCCATGATGGCATGAACCTCTCCCGGATTCAACGTCAAGTTGACGCCTTTGAGGATATCGATGTCTTCGATGCGGGCCTGGAGGTCCTTGATTTCGAGCAGTGCCATAAATAAACGTGCAAAGTTAGGTGTTGAAATTGTTCGCGCCGGCGCACGAGAGAGAGGCGGCATACTCCGGCCGTCTCGATCGTCGCCCGTGGTGTTAGCCGACGCTTCCCTCGAGTTCGATGGCGAGCAGCTTCTGAGCTTCGACGGCAAACTCCATCGGCAGCTTAGACAGGATGTCTTTACAAAAGCCGTTCACGATGAGCTTGATTGCCTCCTCCTCGCTCAGGCCGCGCTGATTGCAGTAGAAGATCTGATCCTCACCAACCTTCGACGTTGTGGCCTCGTGCTCCACCTGCGAGGTCGAGTTGTGGATCTCGATATAAGGGAAGGTGTGGGCACCGCATTTGTCGCCGAGCAACATGGAGTCGCACTGGGAGAAGTTGCGGCTGTTCTCGGCGTTCTTGTGCATGCGCACGAGTCCACGGTAGCTGTTATTCGATACACCGCCCGAGATTCCCTTCGAGATGATCGTGCTCGTGGTGTTCTTGCCGAGGTGGATCATCTTGGTGCCGGTGTCGGCCTGCTGGTGACCCTTGGTGAAGGCGACCGAGTAGAACTCGCCTACCGAATGATCGCCTTTGAGGATGACGCTCGGGTACTTCCACGTTACCGATGAGCCGGTCTCGAGCTGTGTCCACGAGATCTTGGCATGATCGCCGGCGGCCAGTCCGCGCTTGGTCACGAAGTTGTAGATGCCGCCGACGCCCTCGGCATTGCCGGGGTACCAGTTCTGGATGGTCGAGTACTTGACCTCGGCATTCTTATGCGCATAGATCTCGACGACAGCCGCATGAAGCTGGTTCTCGTCGCGCATCGGTGCGGTGCAGCCCTCGAGGTAGCTGACGTAGGAGTCTTCCTCCGCGATGATGAGCGTCCGCTCGAACTGGCCGGTGTTCATCTCGTTGATGCGGAAGTACGTCGACAGCTCCATCGGGCAGCGAACGCCCTTCGGGATGTAGACGAACGATCCGTCTGAGAAGACCGCCGAGTTGAGCGCGGCGAAGTAGTTGTCCGTATACGGAACGACGGAGCCGAGGTACTGCTTGACCAGCTCGGGATACTGACGTGCTGCTTCACCGAACGGCAGGAAGATAACGCCCTGCTTGGCGAGCTCCTCGCGGAAGGTCGTTGCCACGGAGACGCTGTCCATGACGGCGTCAACGGCCACACCTGCGAGCGCTTTTTGCTCTTCGAGCGGGATGCCGAGCTTGTCGAACGTATCGAGCAACTCGCGCGGTACGTCGTCGATGCTCTCGTACTTGGCCCCTTGCTTGGGGGCAGCAAAGTAGCTGATGCTCTGGAGGTTCGGCTCGACGTACTTGAGGTGCGCCCACCGCGGGTACTTGCTCTCATCCTCCATCAACGTCAGGAAGTGACGGAACGCACGAAGGCGCCATTCGAGCAACCACTCGGGCTCCTCCTTCTTGGCGGAGATGAAACGGATAGTGTCTTCGTTGAGTCCGGGAGGAGCCGTGTCGTACGGGATATCGGTCGTCCAGCCGTGCTCGTACTCGCTCTCCGCAACCTCCTGCAGAAACTGGGTCTCGGTTGTGCTCATATTAGCCTTCGTCTCGCGTGACGTAAAACTGATGTATTGTAAACGATCGTTTACAGCTTCAAGGTCGTGTTAACGAGCGGTTACAACAGCGCCTGGCAGAGCGCGTTCCCGCTTTTTCGATTTAGACGAAGTCTTGATAATGAGAATCACACGGGCGCAGGAAACGCTGGGCCGTGCGTCCGGCGCCGGTGAAACGAGCGGCTGAGCGAAGCACCCGCCATCGGCGTCCCGGCTTGAGATTGGCGGGCCGTGGCGAGGCTTCACCCGGTTCCCCCCAAACCATACAGCTTCAAGATGCGGGCTGCGGACGCCCGGACGTGAGACGGCTTCGCGACAAGCGGGCGGAACCTGTGCGTCGTGCGGTGTTTACGGAGCAAGGTGTCCATGAATCATGGCAGTTAGCAGATAGACATGTCGATTACGATCACGCCGCGCGCGCTGGAGAAAATTCAGGAGATCGCGCAGAGTGAGCAGGTGGATTTCTCGAACACGATGCTGCGTCTGGCGGTGGTGCCGGGCGGCTGCTCGGGGCTGACCTACGATCTCGGCTGGGATACGGCCGAGCAGGAAGGCGACTCGGTGACGGAGGTGGATGGGGTGCGTCTGGTGATGGACCGCCGCAGCCGGCTCTATATTGATGATTCTGAGCTGGACTTCACCGACGGACTCGAGGGTCGGGGCTTCCACTTCCAGAACCCGCAGGCCATGCGTAACTGTGCGTGCGGGGAGTCGTTCGGGCTGTAACGTGGCATGAACTTCGAGTGGGATACGGCAAAGAACGAGTCCAACATCCAAAAACATGGAATCTCATTCGTAACAGCCGCCGAGGTTCTGATGACACGTCACCTCCGTATCAGATCAGATCGTGAGGGAGAGGTCCGTTATCTTGCCGTCGGCGAGGTCAACAGCCGTGTAATCTCCGTTGTCTACAGCCATCGTAACGAACGATTACGGATCATCTCAGCTCGAAAGGCGAGGAAGAATGAGCGGGAGGCATATTATGAGGTTTTCAGCTGATGATGTAGGCAGACAAAAAGATGAGACCGATTGGGTTCGTGTCGATTCTCTGTCTGAAACCGATGTGGAGCATGCTATCGCCGCAGATCCTGACTCGGAGGTGCTT
Organism: uncultured bacterium; assembly: GCA_965653075.1. Classification (GTDB taxonomy): domain Bacteria; phylum Bacteroidota; class Rhodothermia; order Rhodothermales; family CAZKDQ01; genus CAZRTY01. Next base: position 1,818 of record CBFGYX010000078.1, on the reverse strand, counting down.
CCCAAAAATTGGAAGGAGCGCTTAGAAATCGTCGATCCGGTATCCGGTGAACTCACGATCGTCATACGACTCGATCGGGAAACGGCGGATTATCTGAAAAGTGAGGAGGGTGCGCTGAACGACCGCATTCGTGAAGTTCTGCGCGAATACGTGGCCCGCGACCGGGAAAAGTAGAAGCTAAGTTCTGCTCCGTTCCAGCGCCTGCGCCACATCCGCGATGACGTCGTCGGGGTGCTCGAGCCCTACGGAGATGCGCACGAGGCCCGGCTCGATGCCAACCGCCGAGCGCTCCTCATCCGTCAGCGAGGCGTGCGTGGTTGAGGCCGGGTGTGTTGCGATGGTGCGTGCATCGCCGAGGTTGGCGGTGAGCGAGCACATGCCGAGGGTGTCGAGGAAGCGGCGGCCCTGATCAAGCCCGCCGCGCAACACGAACGAGACGATGCCTCCACCGCGTTTCATCTGGCGTCGGGCCAGTTCGTACTGCGGATGCGACGGCAGATGCGGATAAATCGTCCGCTCAACCTCGGGCCTTTCTTCGAGGAAAGCGGCCAGCTTCTTCGCGTTGTCGCAGTGCCGCTCGACGCGCACGGCAAGCGTCTCGAGACTCTTGCTGAACATCCAGGCGTTGAACGGCGAAAGCGCCGGACCCGAGTGCCGGGCGAAGTACCGGATCTTATCGATCGTCTCCTTGTCGCCGAGAATCACGCCGCCGATGCCGCGCCCCTGTCCGTCGATGTATTTCGTGGCCGAGTGCATCACCAGATCGGCACCGAGGCGGATTGGCTTCTGAAGGATCGGCGTGGCAAAGACGTTATCGACGATGAGGATGACGCCGCGCTCGCGGCAGACGCCGGCGAGCCACTCCAGGTCAATCAGTTCGAGGCCCGGATTGGTTGGTGTCTCGACAAAGCAGACTTTCGTGTTGGGACGGAAGAGGTCGGGCCAGGAATCGGTGTCGGCGATGTCGCCGTACGACGACTCGATGCCCCAGCGCGGCAGGATCTGGGTGAGGATCTGATGCGTGGAGCCAAAAATGGACCGCGCGGCAAAGACGTGGTCGCCTGAGCTTAACAGTGCCGCCAGCGGCGTAAAGACCGCGCTCATCCCCGACCCGACCGCCACGCCGTCTTCGGCATCTTCGAGCACGCACATCTTGGCTATGAACTCGTCGACACTCGGGTTGCCGTAGCGCGAGTATACCTGGCCGTCCATTTCCTTCGCGAAGAGCGCCCGTGCATGCTCGGCGGTCTCGAAGGTGAAGCTCGAGGTCATGTAGATGGCCGAGGCATGCTCGCGGTGTTGCGAGGCCTCGGTCTGCGTGCGGATCGCACGGGTTTCATCGTGCTTCATCAGGGCGCGGCATCGGGATTTGGAATGTGGAGGAGGGCGGGGTGAGTCCGCGATGTGAGTGGACTAACGAAAATTATTGCGGCGCTTCTACGACGCCGTACCGGCACCATACTTTTCGCCGTTGACGGAGAACGAGGCCTCGATCGTGACGCTCGTCTCGAGCATCTTAGATACCGAACAATATTTGTCGAGACTCAACTCGACCGCCCGCCTGACTTTCTCGACGTCGAGGTTTCCCGTCAACTTGAAATGTATGTGGATGGACGTGAAGACGCGCGGCACAGATTCGGCGCGCTCAGCGTCGACCTCGATCTCGAAAGAATCGATCTGCTGACGTCCCTTCGTCAGAATGTCGACGATGTCGATGGCGCTGCATCCGCCGACGGCTGTGGCGACGAGCTGCATCGGGCTCGCGTGGGAGGTGGCGTCGCTCCCGGATGTGCCGTCGACCTCGACTGTACGACCGTT
>CBFGYX010000077.1:0-7431 GCA_965653075.1 uncultured bacterium | reverse complement strand
GGAGCATGGCCTTGACCAGCCGCGGCAGGATCGCTTCGAGCGCCGCGCGTGTCATCCGGGCCGAGACGCCCGATTTCTGGTCGACGTACTCACTCAGCCGCGCCTCGAACGCAATCTGCTCGATGATCTTGCGGAAGAAATACGGCACGTGCACCTTCGGCAAGCTCTGATCGTCGATCCGGCGCGACTCCCACGCTTCCTGCTGCGTGATCTCAATGCCGATCTCGACCGTCTTCGGATAGTGCGTATGGATCTGGCTGTCGATGCGGTCCTTCAGCGGCGTGATGATGCTTCCCCGGTTGGTGTAGTCTTCGGGGTTGGCCGTGAACACCATCAACACATCGAGCGGAAAGCGGACGTTGAATCCACGGATCTGTATGTCCTGCTCTTCCATGATATTGAGCAGGCCCACCTGGATGCGCGGCTGGAGGTCCGGCAGCTCGTTGATGGCGAAGATGCCGCGGTTGGTTCGGGGGATGATGCCGAAGTGGATCACCTCTTCGTCGGCATACGTCAGCTTGCGGTGCGCCGCTTTGATCGGATCGATGTCACCAATCAGGTCGGCGATGGTGGTGTCGGGCGTGGCCAGCTTCTCGCCGTAGCGCTCCGACCTGTGCAGCCAGTCGACGGGTGTCTCATCGCCCATCTCATCGACCATATCTCGAGCTTTCTTCGAGACGGGGGCGAGCGGATGATCATTCAGTTCCGTGCCGGGGATGACAGGCACGAACTCATCGAGAAGCTCATGCAGTTGCCGCACGATGCGCGTCTTGGCCTGGCCGCGCAGCCCGAGCAGAATAATGTCGTGCTTCGCCAGGATGGCATTCTGGATCTGCGGGATGACCGTGCGCTCGTAGCCGAGAATGCCGCCGAAGATGTCCTCACCTTCGCGCAAGAAGCGGATGAGGTTGCGCCGCATTTCGTCCTTTACACTCTGAACGCGGTCGTACCCAGCTTCGATCAGCCGGCCGAGCGTGTTGATGTCCTCGTAGTTAATCGGATCTTTGCTCACGCCCTGATATGCCTTGAATATGTGGGATATGCCGGTCTGGCACGCTACCCCCGGCGCTCAGTTCCTCGCCCCCGCCGGAGGAGGAACGCGATAGCGCGAGACGCGGGCCGCAGGCTGCTGCACCAGCACGTAGAGGTCGATTGCGCCGTCGCCTGTCTCGACCGCGTCGATATCGACAGGGTAGAAGCGTCGATTCGGTTGCGGATCGGCTTCGATCCATACGTCGGTCAGCCGGCCGTCTCGCCCATACGTATCGATCTGTATCCAGCCGGGGCGGAGGTTGATGGCGAACAACCGATCGTCTACGACGACGGCCGAGGATGACAGCAGCGGAGGCTGGAAATCTCCCTCTTCCAAAAAGCGGCGGCTGCGCGAGAGCATGGGCGAATCGAACCCGACGAGAGCCAGCGAGTCGATCCGACCATCCCTCAGCACATCTAACACCGGTCGGTAGCCCGAGATACTGAAAACATCGCCGTCCCACGTCCGCAAAGAGCCTGAATGCCGCCAGTACGGCCCGTCCATCGGTATCTCCTCAACCAACCGCCCGCCGTCATCGAAGGCAAAGATGGTGGCACCTGAGGATTCCGATACGTCTTTTACGAAGATCCGTCGGTCGACCAACACGGCCGTTCGGTCGCTCATGCTGCGCCCGATGTCGAGGTCAACCGCTCGCAACACCTCGCCATCCACCATCAGCATCATGCGTCCGGCGAAGGCGTTAAAAACACCAAGGGTGTCGCCGCGGAATCCTGCCAGATACGGCGACTCGAAGTCGCCTTCGACGGTACGGACTTCGTTTGTCGACCTCACGACGTGCGCGACGCGATTGCGTCGTGGAGCGGCCACGTAGATGTCGCCGGTTCGTGCGTCAACGGCCAGCGTCTGAGGCATCGTCAGGGCATCGCTCAAGTCGATGGTCTCGATGTGCTCCAGCGTTTCCGGCTCAACGGAGGCCGCAATTTGCCGCGACAGGGAATCTGCCGGTAACAGCGAGTAATTGTCGGATCGCGCACACGACGACGGGAGACAGCCGCCGAGCACGAACAGCAGCAGAATAGGGAGGAGGCGTCGCACGTTGATCAGTTCTGCTGCCGGCCGAGGCGGAGGCTGGTCGAAACCTGGTTGCCGTCGCGGATGAGTTCGATGCGGATGACGTCGCCCGGGCGGTAATCATAGATCACGGCCTGAAAATCTTCGAGTGCATTGATCGAACGGCCCTCAACGTCGACAATGACATCATACGGTCGAATGCCCGCTGCCTCGCCCGGTGAGTTCGGGTCGACATCGCGGATGAGCACGCCGGTCGTGCGATTCAGCCCAAGTGCGCTTGCAATGCGCTGCGTGACCGTGACGCCGTAGAGGCCGATATAGTATGACCGGTCGATGCTGCCGCTCTCACGGAGCTCATCGATGACTTGCGATGCACGCCTTGACGGCACAGCAAACCCCAGCCCGATCGAGCCTCCGGTCTCGCTGATGATGGCGGTGTTGACGCCGATGACTTCGCCCAGCGCATTGACAAGCGGCCCGCCCGAGTTGCCCCGGTTGATGGCGGCATCGGTCTGAATCATGTCGCGATAGATGCGACCGTCGCGTTGCGAGTGCAGGTCGCGGCCCACGGCGGAGACGACGCCCACCGTCACGGTTGGCTCGGCCGCCTGGAAAAGTCCGAACGGATTCCCCAGTGCAATCACCCACTCACCGGCCAGCACCGTCTCGTCGCTACTCCAGGACAAGTAGGGGAGGGAGCGGTCGGGCTCGACCTTGAGAAGCGCAAGGTCCGTGGCGGGATCACTGCCGATGAGCGTGGCCTCGAGCGTGCGGCCGTCCGGGAAAGCGACTGTGATCTCGGTGGCATTCCCCGCCACGTGGTCGTTCGTGACGATATATCCATCAGGAGAAATAACGAATCCTGAGCCCATGCTTTGCACGGGCCGTTCCATGATGCGCGGCCGTGAGCGCCCGAAAAACGGCGCGAAAAAATCGTCGAACGGGTCGCGCACCTGTACGCGCTGCACGGCGGTCACGTTTATGCTCACCACAGCCGGCGAGACCACTTCCACCGCGCGTGTGATGGCCGTATGACGGCTGCGATCAATCTCGTCGGCGATGCCGGTCTCAATGCGCTCGACACGCTGCGGCGGCGGCTGTTCGCCGGCCTGCTGCGAGTTGGCGTCGTCCGAACACGCGGCCAGGAGCACGAGCGCAAGTAAAGCCGATGCTAATCGGGACATGTTGGTCTGAGGAGGATGGGAATTGCCGCCGTATTACGGCCGCTCATTCGCCCTGTTTCTACGCCAGTATGGCATCGTACAGGAGTTTGATGACCACGATGGATGCGACCGCGGAGAAGGCGAGGGCAAGTGTACGGCGCTTCACCCGGTGAGCCATCACCACGCCCGCCCTGGAGGTCAAGAGCGCGGGCACGGCAAGCATCAGGCCCGATGCCACATCCACATAGCCGAGCGACAGCGGCGACGGCAACACCACGCCCCAGCCCGAAGCAACATACGTAACCACGCCGAAGATGGACGTCAGCACGATGGTAGCGCTCGAGGTGCCGGTTGCGAGAATGATGGGAAAGCGGAACAGGTTGTGGTACGCCGGAACCAGAACCGTGCCTCCGCCCACGCCGGCCACGGCCGATAGTCCACCCGATACCAGGCCTACACCTGCCATGGCGGCTACAGGGACATCGGCACTTCCCTCAGCGCCGGGATTCGCTCGTACGACCTGCGACGGCTTGAGCATCCGCACGATCGACAAGATCAGAATAGAGCTGAAGACGATCTGGAATGCGCGGATGTTGAACCAGGGCTGCGTGGTGATGAACGTCGCGGCCAGCCACACGCCGAGCGCGCCGGTGCCGCCGGTCCAGAGGGCTGTTCGGATGTCGGCCGAGTCGCGCCGGTACTGATGCCATGCACTCGATGTGGCCGCGAGCACCACGCAGAAGAGGCTTGTGGCGACGGTTGCGGTGGCAACGACGTCCGGCCCGGCGCCTATCGACTGAAAATAGTACAGCAGGATCGGTGCGAAGATGATGCCGCCGCCAACGCCGACGAGCCCGACCAGAAGCCCCGTGCCGAGGCCGGCCGTCACAAGAACGACGGCGTGCATCCACTCCATATCAACAACAGCGTTTCTTGGTATTGCAAACCAGCTCGATCATCATCATCTCGTTAATGACTACCGGCGAGAAGCCCGCGATAGGCCGATTCGTTTCGCAGCAGATCAACCGCCGCTTTCAGCGATTCGTCATGCGGGAAGGACGCGCGGATCCGATCCGACTCACTCATGAATCGCGCCGCGATCTCCTGGCGTAGCCGCTCGCGCAAACGTTTCTCGAACCGATCGAAGTCGGCATCTTTCGCTGATTCAATAGCGGATGTGATTTCCAATGCACGCCTTCTCACATCATCATATCCGGCAGCGTCGAGCTCAACGAGTAGCGATCCCGCGGCATCCTCGGCCGACGTCCGATAGGTGAATCCGTCTCGCTTCAGCCAGCGCCGGAAATCTGCATAGACCTCGTCCGTCACAACAAAGGGTGTCTCGAGTGAGGGCGTCTGCGCCGCGTAGACGCCCGCGTACAAAAAGAACGCAGCGCGGCGCTCAAGCGCTTCCTCAAGCTCGCTCCGTCGGATCGGCCCGGCCTGGGCATCCGGTTCGACACCCAATCCGTCGCGAACGGTTCGTCCGGCGCGTGTACGATGAGTGGGGAGGGAGCTCGCATCCACGGCTGATGTGTCCACGCGTTGAATGCTGCGGCCCGACGGCGTGTAGTAGCGCATCTTGGTGAACTTGAGCGCGGTATTGTACGGGAGCGGCCGAACCACTTGCACCAGGCCTTTACCGAAGCTCGTGCGGCCGACCACTACGCCGCGGTCGAGATCCTGCATGGCACCGGCCACGATCTCGCTGGCCGATGCGCTGTGCTCGTCAATGAGAACGGCGAGCGGGAGTGCTTCGTCGATGGGCTCGTTCTGCGTGCGGAACGTGATTTCGTCGGAGAGCGTGCGCCCGCGTGTGGTCACGATGGGCGTCCCGCGCGGAACGAACATACCGACGATGTCGACGGCTGCCTCGAGCAATCCGCCGGGATTCCCGCGGAGGTCGATCACTAACCCGTTCAGCGACGACTCATCCTGCAGTTGAGCCAGGGCATCCCTCATCTCGCGCGGCGCGCTCTGGCCGAAACGATCGAGCTTGATGTAACCGATGGCGCGGGCGGCTTCCCCGTCCACAAGCCCTGCGAACGAAACGTCGTCAATCTGCACGCTCTCGCGCCGCAGTGCGAATTCGAGCGGCGTATCGACACCTTCCCGCGACAATACCACCTCGACCACGGATCCCGGCTCTCCGCGGAGGAGATTACGCGCATCGGCAGGTGTAATCTCATCGGCCATTCTCCCGCCGACTTGCTCGATCACATCCCCCACACGCACGCCTTGCACGAAGGCAGGCGACCCCTCCAGCGTCTCAATGATCGTCAGCCGGTCATCACGCGTTCCGATCGTGACCCCCACACCGCCGTAACGACCCCGCGAGAGGATGTCCATGTGTGCCTGATCAGCCTCGTCCATGAACGTCGTATATGGATCGAGGCGCTCGAGCATCGCGTCGATCCCCGCCCGCATCAGAAGCGTCGCGTCGACGTCATCCACATACTCGGAAGCCAGCTCTTCGAACAGCGCACCGAAGATCTGGAAGTTCTTCCGCAGCGCGAAAAAGTCGTCGCTCCGCGGGGCCACGAACGCACCGAGCGCGAACGCCGCGCCGACCGCAAACGCGATGATGCCCAGTCTAAAACGCTGAGGCATGACTTCCGGTGTTAACGGTTATGGGATGGACCGGCCTGCGACGATAATCCGGCAGGCGTCGTGCTACTCAAGCGCCGCGGCAATCTCGCGGTCTCGGCGGAGGTTGACGACGCGCGAGATCACGATCGAGACCTCGTAAAGCAGGGCGATGGGGATGGCCACGATGATCTGTGAAATGGCGTCGGGCGGCGTAAACAGTGCCGCCACGATCAGAATGCCCAGGTAGGCATAGCGCCGGTATTTGCGCAGGCCTTCCGGCGTGATGATGCCGAGTTTCGACAGGAAGAAAATGACCACCGGCAGCTCGAACATCACGCCTGTGCCGAAGGCCCAGATCGTCACCATGCTGAAATAGCGTGTGATGTCGAACTGGTTGACGATGGCATCGGAGATCTGGTAGTTGGCAAAGAACTGCAGCGCGAGCGGCGTCAGTACCAGATATCCGAAGGCGATCCCGGAGACGAAGAAGAACGTGGCGAAGGCGGTGGAGAAGCGCATACCCACGCGCTCGTTCGGGTAGAGACCGGGCGCGATAAAACGCCAGATATTGTACACCACCACCGGCGAACCCACGATGAAGCCGACGGCTGCGATGGTGCCGAGATGCGCCATGAACTGGCCTGTGATCGTCCGGTTGAGCAGCTCGACGTCGACGGCATCGACGCCGAAGACATCATACATGAAGAACGTGCTCCGGGTCGGACCGAGGAGGAGCTCGTTGATGATCCACTTGCTGAAGAAGGCGCAGAGGACCATCGCCAGGCCGACGCCTACCATGCTGCGGATGATTGCCCATCGCAGTTCCTCGAGGTGATCGAGGAAAGGCATCTCGCCCCTCTCGTTCTTCGGCCTGGGCGCCACGCCCGGCGCTCCATCGCCTTGCGGGTCGTTGTTCCGCGCTACGCGGATGGCCCTGGCAACACGTTGACCGAAAGAGTATATCCTCATCTCACAGCCGGGTCAGACGGAGTCCGAGCTGCTACGCGCGTTCTCTCGCAGATTCAAATCGAGCAATGCATCCACCCAGAGCCCATCGCTCTCCATGCGCCCGCGCCCGCTGCTCCATGTAAAATGAAACAGCGTTACGAGTCCGACAACGTTGAAGCCGTCGCTGCGCAAGAGCGATACCGCACGCGCCGCGCTGCGGCCGCTGTTGAGGATGTCGTCGAGCAATACGATCGGCTCTGAACGATCGAGCGGACCTTCAACGAGGCGCCTTCTGCCGTGGAGCTTGCGGTTTTCGCGCACGAAGCCGCCGCGGAAGGCGGGCTCGCCCGGCGCGGAGAGAACCGAACTGACCATCGAGAATGCCCCGGATCGCACCGAGAACGAATGGCGCTTCATCGGCATCGCCGGCATGTTTTTCGAAACGCATCGACCTGAGATGATCCGGTAAACCACTCAAGCGGAGTGCGCTACAAAATTGCAGACGGCGGCTCCGTCTCCTACCCAATTCCACACATTTGAATGAACGACCTCCAGACGCACGACCCCGACGTGTTCGACGCGATTCAGAAAGAGATCGAGCGGCAGAACGACGGACTCGAACTCATCGCTTCAGAGAACTTCGTGTCGAAGGCCGTGATGCAGGCC
>CBFGYX010000076.1:0-7446 GCA_965653075.1 uncultured bacterium | reverse complement strand
CCGAGTAGCGTGAACCCGCCGTCGAGGTGTTCATCGTCGAGCACGACCTCGCTGTCGAACGTCTTCCGGGCAAAGGCGAGCACGCGCAGCCCTTGCTCGGCCATCTTCGCCGCTTGCTCCAGCGCTTCCTTGTGCTCAGGAGCACCCGGTGGCACACATCGTTTGACGACAACTTCCGGCGCGCCTTTCATGTAGACAACCATGCGAGATGACGTATCGGTGTCGGCATGAAGCGTTGCCATGTACTGCCGGCGCGATTCAAACGGGATGGCGTCGACGCGCGGCTTGGCGCGGCGGATATCCTCCGAGTCGAGCTTTGCCTTCGCTGCGACCACGAGCAAGGCGCCTTCGGTGGGATCGCCGGTGATCTTCCACTGACCTTCGCGGAATCCAAGAGACGAGTCGTTGCAGAGCACGCCGGCAGCAAGTACGCCGCGCACATCCGAACCTACTTCTACCGCACCCTTCCCGTTCTGAGTGAGGTATCCTTCCGGCGCATAGCCGCTTCCTTCGACGTGGAACAGAGGCGTGCCCGGAGCCCAGACCGCACGAACCGTCATCTCACCCCGGGTCAGCGTGCCCGTCTTGTCGGTACAGATGACTGTAGTTGAGCCCAGGGTTTCGACTGCAGGGAGTTTCCGAATGATGGCGCGGCGTCGGGCCATCCGTTGTACGCCGATCGCGAGTGCGATGGTGATGATGGCCGGCAACCCTTCGGGAATGGCGGCTACCGCAAGCGTGATGGCCGCGAGCAACGCGTCGACGATGGTCTCGCCTCGCAGGAGGCCTACCAGCATCAACAATACCGCGACGACGCTGATAACGACGGTAAGCTTGGTCCCAACGACGGCCATCTGACGCGTCAGCGGAGTCTCAAGCTCAGACGTCTCGCCGAGCATTCGGCTGATACGGCCCAGTTCCGTACGCCCGGCTGTCTCAACTACAACGGCTGAGGCCACGCCGGATGTGATCACCGTGCCGCCGAAGACGACGCCGGTTCGATCTCCAAGTGAGGTCGATATGTCGACCACTTCGCCTGTTTTCTCAGCAGGCACCGACTCGCCGGTGAGCGATGCCTCGTCGCTGAAAAGTCCGTTGGAATGCAGGAGTCGCGCATCGGCCGGGACGCGGTCTCCCGGCTGGAGCGAGATGACATCGCCCGGGACGAGGTCCTGCGCAGGTACTTCTAACTGTTCGCCGTCACGAAAACAGACGGCCATGTTCGGCACCAGGTTAACGAGCGCCTCAATCGCGCGTCCTGCCTTGTACTCCTGGATGAAGCCGACAATCATATTCAGGACGACGACGCCAAGTACAACCGCGGCGTCGGTGATCTTCCCCATTAGAAGCGCGATGACCGCTGCACCGATGAGGACGTAGATCAATGGATCGTTGATCTGGCGCCACAAGAGCTTAAGCGGACCCGGCCCTTTTTGTCTTGGCAGGATGTTCGGCCCCAGCTCGTTCAGCCGCCGTGCAGCTTCTTCGCTCGAGAGTCCGGATGCGCTGGAATCCAGCACCTCGAGCACCATTTCGGCCGGTTCAGCATGCCATGCGAATGACGTCTTCGACGCGGCTTGCTTGGTCGTGGTATCGCTCATGTATGTCAGACTCGTTGCTTACCTAAAAAAAAAGACCTTCACCACCCGGTAACGTACCGGACAGTGAAGGTCTCGCATTTGGTGACGGCAACCGATCCGTAAGGATGTCTTGACGATGGCCGCCCCCGCAAATTTCGGTGATGCAGGTGCTACTCCCCTTCGGCGCCTTACAACACCCGTCGAGCCGGAATGGTTCTGCCCGAGGCGGATTTTTTGTTACCGGTTCCTGTCAAGTACCGGGCCAGACGTATTGTAAACGTTGGTCGGCTCACTAATCAGCGCGGATAACGGCTCCGCAAAACGGCATCCGATCGCGGCTCTGCCTTAAGGCAGCCACCACATCCATTTCGATCATCAATCGCACACCCCGCGGCTATTCTTCGGCCTGCATCCGACGGATGTGCTCGAGGAGTTCACCCGTCCGTTGCCAGATGTCTTCCTCACTTGCATTTTCATCCGCCCAGATATGTCCCCAGACCGGCATCTCGCGCGAGCCGTGAGCGGGCACGTTCCGCCGGCCGTCGATGGTGTTAAAGACGAGCTCCTCCGGAAAATGTCCGTCGTACTCATTGGCGAGCAAAGTCAGATCAGGCACAGGTATCGTGAGGAACTCAGCTACTGGTCCGCCGCCGCGCCCGTCTTCGCCGTGGCAGCTCGCACAGGACGTCACAAAGGCGGCATGACCTCGTTCGACGGTAATGACCTCAGTGAACGCGCCGTCCGTTCTTCGCGCTTCTTCGGTCTCCGAGGCCACCGGCCCGCACCCGGCAAGCCATATGGAAGCGCTTACAGCAATGGTCATAAATGTGCATTGACGCATAATCATTGTACACCTCCTCGGTGGTCGATCAGTAGGATCCCATCGAATTGTATCTCAACGCAATGTATCCCACCTAACATCAGCCGGTAGAGGCAATCTCCTACATCACATATAGGAGAAAAGCGTATCGATGTGGCGGGAAAAGGCTGGAGGTTATGGTACTCGTGGTGGTCCACGCCGTGCCGACCATCCGAACCCTTGTAATGGGCGTCAGGTGGTCGACGCCGAGGCGCGAGTTGAAACTCCCCGGTCGCCCCGATCAGCAACGGCGGGCAGCGACGTGTATCGCCATTAGACGGCGTCGGCTAATTCTGCGAGGGTTTCGTCTGCGCGATTCTCGAGGCGGGAGCCGAAGACCCATGCGAGTTGTGCGGCTCGGGACTTCATGCGCTGGGCGTTCGGTCCGCTAAACCGCGAACCTATCGCATCGGTGAGGCGCCGAACCCATGCCTCCAGATGATGCGGCTCCAGGCCGTCATCACTCATGCGAATTTCAAATGGCTGGTGGTCGCTCGCCGGCTGGAACACCACCGCCGCCCAGAAAGCGTATACTTTGGTAATGTGCCTTTCCAAATTGACACCGTCGAAGAACCGGCCGAGATCGGGATCCTGCTCGATCCCGGTGTAAAACGCGTCGACGATGTCGATGATATCGCCGAGGGAGTGTATGTCTCGCATATGATTGCGAACTGCTTATGGATGGATGGAGCACATCTGCTCCTCCCTGTCCTATTCCATAAGCGTGCCTGTTCTGCGGCCTCGAATGCGATCGAGTGTAGGCGCGGTGGGATACTGAAGCACACGAGTAGTCCGGCAGACCGAGGCTTGCCCGCCACCTCACGCCAGCGCCTTCAGCCTGAGACTGAGCCGGTCGACGTCGTCTGCCGCATCGGCCACCGTGGTGGCGCCGAACATTTCCCGCAGGCGTGCACGCTCCTGAGCCCATTTATCATGCAACGGACACGGCTTACGATCGCCGCAGCCGGGCAGGCCCAGCACGCATTCCGTAAAAAGCTCAGGGCCGTCAATCGCGATGACGATGTCGAGCAGCGTGATGCGTGTAGCCGGTCTGGCGAGCGCGACGCCACCATTCGGGCCACGGAACGAAGCCAGGATCCCCGCCTGCGTCAGCTTCTGGAAGATCTTCGTGAGGAAGTGAAAGGAGATGTCGAGCTCCTCGCTGATCGCGCGGATCGAGACATAGCCGTCCGACTTTAGCGTCGCCAGGTGGAGCGTGGCCCGCATGCCGTATTCGCAGCTCTTGGAGAGAAGCAAGGGGACGAGTGTTTAGGAAATGGGATTGTAACTAACGATTGAGAAACTCGGCTTCTGTTGCTCACTACCCCGCCAGTCTACCAGCCGTTCACCGAGGCTAATATCCGAATCACACATCGAACTTTCTGAGGTTGCCGCTCAGCATCAACGCAGAATATCGATTCATTCGGATACCTCCGCAGCATGCCTCCGGGTTACGGACCGCAGCTCCCGCATCATCATTGCGAGCGCGGCGGCAACGGGCAGGGGTGCGACGCAGGCGGCCGCGATGAATGCCCACCGGCCAAACATCTCCGGCGGCAGCATCGGGGTGAACGGTATGAGTGAAGCAAGTAGTAAGACGATCGTTCCGAGGAAGGCGCCGGCAGAGACGCCAAAGCGCACATCCCAGATTCGCGTCACAAGCGTAATGATGGCTGCCGAGGCAAATCCAAGGAGCATGAGATGAAGATACAAGACGCGGAAACCCGGTATGGAGGTCCACCACAACCCCGGAGTCAGCCCGACGGCCACTTGCCCGAGCGATTTCAGGCCCAGCATCAGCAGCGGAAACTGCCATAGCCACGAGGGCATCCGCTCCGGTGTTTGCTTCCAGAGCAGAAGCACGTTCCAGAACAATCCTGCCCCCACGAGCAGCGAGCCGATTCGAGCCGACATCGCCAGCTCATCCGGCACCAGAGGCCTCGGCATCCCGAGCGCAAACGTCAAAGGTAAACCGGCGCAAATCATCCACAAGCTGGGGTGGCGCCGCGATACCGGGCGCCGCGCCACGCCGTACATGAGCGCAAGCACGCCTACGACGAACCACCCCTCCGAAAACAAGTCAAGAAAAACGTGCGTCAGGGCGGAGGTCCATGCGTCTGATTCCACGCCCAGCGGCTGTAGTAACGCGAGCGCCCACGCGCCGAAGGTGGCCAGCACCAGAAACGTCAACGCCACGTCGAAGAGCAGCATCGAACGCGTTCGTTCCAGGCCGCGCGTCCGCCGGATGTAATGCGCGACGAAGGCATACCACGCGAACATGTTGAGGCTCGAGACGATGACGGCAATCGGAATCTCGGCCGAGCCGATCTGCCTGAGCGAATATCCAAAAAACAAAAACATGGGATACGAGGCCGCCGCGGCGATAAACACGCCGATCATCACGCGCTTCACGTAAGCGGCGGAGAACAGGTTTCTGTTCAGCGCAACGAATCCGGCCATCAACACCGGTGTGATCCACCCGAAGTACATCAAGTGCGAATGGCCATGGCGCACGTAGACCAGGTTGAAGCCGAGGGTCTCACCCGCTGCGATCATCGCGCGATATGCGGCCCCTGTCGACGCCGCGACGACGAAGCACGCAAGCGCCGCCGCCCATACCCACCGCAAGGAGCTATCGTTTTGCACGTGGCTTCACCATTTTCTCCCTGAACGACCGGATCCGTGGCCAGATGTAGGCGGCGAAGACAGCGGCCGACGCCAGGAGCAGACTCCGGCCGGCGGCAACCGACAATGGCTGCTGCGCAGCTCCACCCATCGTCACGACGACAAGGCCTACGTTGAGCAGTACGAGCGCTACCCAGACGGCCGTCCATTCTCGCCGTTGAGGCGACTTCGGCAGTATCCAGGCCGCCACACCGAAAGCCAGCTGAAGCATCCATCCCCACAACAGCCACTCGCCATGAATCAGGATCATAGGCGGCGTACGGAGGCCCGCGCCCAGCATGACCGCGCCGAGTACAAAGCCTGCAGCGAGGTATCCAAACGCAAGACGAATCATCCACGCAGCGGCAGCCGGCATCACTTCACCTTTACGCGGTTCCACATGTAAACGGCGAACACAATCGCAGCCGCCGCCTGCAACACCGACGACGTAACGAGCAACTCCATCCGCAAGCCGAGCCGAGGAAACGGCTCCGCGATCACGCGCAGGACCAGCCCCGCATTCAGCATAACATAGACCCCGCGCACGACCTGGTAAGGGCCGTGAGGTGCATCGCGTGACCACCTCGGAAAGAGCCAGTACGCCACGCCAAAGATGAGCTGAGTGAGCCACCCGACGGTTATAAGATGAAGTACCGTCGGATACAGAGAGACGCCCGGCCACCAGCCGTGCGGTGTGCCGAATGCCGCTGAAGCCACACCTGCCACCAGCGCCAGGCACAGCCACACCAGCGCCGTCTTGATCATGTATCGCGCGTTATTAGGCATTGAGCATGCGCTGCTGCTACGGCAGTGATTCGGACAACAATGTCTTTTAAGTTACGGTACGCACACATACTTTACCGCCTCCTGCCTACCATCCCAGCCAGACGGCTTCATTCGCGGGCTCGGCGGCTCAACATTTTCGACTCTGTTTCACGCCGCAGAAGCAACGTTTTTAGCTCAAAGGTATACTGACGCGTTGCAGTTTATTCCCTGAATACGACATGCCGGGCGCTTGCTCGGACTGCCTCGTTGTAGATCTGACTTCTCGTCCCACAACTCTTAAGAGGAACTTATATGCTAAAGCGCACCGTCAACATCACCCTTGCCGCACTCGTGGCATTCGGCCTCGCGGCCTGTGGTGGCGCGGGAGACCAACCCGGAGCCACCGATTCCGGTACGCCTGCCGGCGTCGTGACGAACGAAAATGGCGTTCAAACGATCACGATACGCCCTGTCGGCAATGAGATGCGCTACGAGACCACTGAATTCGCTGTTCAGGCGGGTCAGGAAGTGCGTATCATCTTTGAGAACACGGCCACAAGCGAGGCCATGCACCACAACGTGGTGATCGTGGACAGCCGCGACGACGTCGACCGCGTGGGCAACTCGGCCCTCGAAGCCGGTCCGGCTGCCGATTACATTCCGGAAGACGATGCGATTGTCGCGTACACCGCAATGGCAGCGCCGGGCGAGACGGTCGAAGTAACCTTCACCGCTCCCTCTGAAGCCGGCGATTATCCCTACCTGTGCACCTACCCCGGCCACTACATGCTGATGCAGGGCACAATGACGGTCACCAACTGACCCGATTCGAGGTAGCTTTGACAAAGGCGGGTGTTCCGAAAGGAGCATCCGCCTTTTTGTTTTGATGACACCCGGACCCGAGGCGCGGTCGATTCGGCTCAGGCGATTGTGTCGCAATCGCATATGGCCCACCCTCGGCTGTCTACAGGTCACGCCTTTCAAACATAAACGGTTCGAATCTCCCGTCGTTTGCAACCGCAGCCGCAACCGGGTACATTGTCTTCACGAATAATCGACAATCGAGAAGGAGGTGCCGCATGCAAACCGTTTTTGACATCCTGCGCCGGAAGGGGAGCCGCGTCGTGACGATCGACCCTGAAGTATCCGTATTTGATGCCATCAGACGTATGGTCGAGAATAATGTCGGCTCCATCGTCGTGGTGCGAGGTACCGACATCGTGGGGATATTTACGGAGCGTGACTACCTCCGCCGGATCGTCCTCGATGGACGCACCTCGCGCGAGACACCAGTTAGCGAGGTAATGACCGCGGACGTGATTTACGTGGATCCCACGCAGGACATCAAGCAGTGCCTCGCCATTATGACGGAGAAGAAGATCCGTCACCTGCCTGTGATGGATGAACGCGAGCTCGTCGGCGTGATCTCGATTGGCGACTGCGTCAAAGAACTATCGCGCGGCGCCGAAGCCAATGTGCGCTACCTGACCGATTATATCACGGGTCGGTATCCGGCGTAAGCTCTGAGCCATGAGCGATGAGCGGGAGAGCTATGAGCCATGAGCGGAGAGCTATGGG
>CBFGYX010000075.1:0-7450 GCA_965653075.1 uncultured bacterium | reverse complement strand
GCTCATCAAACAGCACACCCCGCGGTACAATCGCGCCCAGCTCGAGTATCGGAACCGCCCCTTCCTCAAACTCGACAAGATGCATCCGTTTCCGCGCCTGACGCCGAGCGCCGTCGCGCTGGATGACGGCGCCGAATATTTCGGTCCGCTTGGCGGCCGCCGCGAGCGCGACTTCCTGCTGCACATCGTCGACGAGTTTTTTGGGCTGCGCGAGTGCGATGACAACGCCTTCGCCCGTGGACGGCCGTGCGTGCTCGCGTCCATGGGCCGGTGTCCGTTCACGCCGTGCGTCGAGACATCGGCGGGCAGTGCGGAGGGTGATGGCGCGTGGGAATCGGCGCAGGAAGCCTATGCCGCCGAGGTGCAGCGCGTGCGGGACTTCCTGCACGGCCGCGACACGTCGGTCGTCACCGTTATCGAACAGCGCATGCGCGAGGCCGCGAGCCGGCTTGAGTTTGAGCAGGCGTCGTACTACCGCGATGCGTTGAAGCGGCTGGAAGAGTTGCAGCACCGGCAGCATGCCCTGGCCGGACCCGTGTTTGAACGAAACGGGGTGGCCGTGTGGAAAGGGAAAGCGGACCGGCGCGTCATGCTCGTGGTCTCGCGTGGGCGGCTCACCGACGAGTTTGAGGTGAATGGGGAAGGATCGTGGGAGCGCCTGCGCAATGCGGTTAACCAGGCCCGACGCCGGCCGGCGGAGGAGCGTTACTGGAAGGAGGAGGCGGATGAACTGCGCCTCGTGCAGCAGTGGATCCACCGAAATCGCAATCATCTGTTGACGTTCGATCTCGACGATGCGGCCGAGCCGGACGCCATCGCCGACCGGATCCGCAAGTCGCTCGACGGCGGGGTGGAGGCAGCCCGGCCGTCACACTAACCGTCACACTAAGAGCAGAGCCTGTACATGAAAGGCATTCGTATAAAGGCCTTCCGCATTAATGCCGTATCCTGAATATGCCGATAAAGCCGTCGCAGACACGGCTGAACCTGGGCGAGCGCGTGGCGGGAAAGAGGCCACACGCAACTGGCCGCGCGAAACAGGCCGTGCGAAACACGCCGGGTAACTCTGCTATGCCTGACAACCGCTGTGCCAGATAGTGACATGATCCATGCTGACTGAGACGGGCTCGGCCTGCATCATCCCTTACCGGGAGCTTCCCACCGAAAACGCCGCGCATCCGACCCGCCTGTGCGTGATCGACCTCGGCACCAACTCCTTCCATTCGCTAATCGTAGATGCGTATCCGAACGGTGCCTACACGATTCTCGACCGGCTGAAAGAGGTCGTTCGCCTCGGCGATCATGGATTACTCACCGGGCAGATCACCAAGAAAGGCATCGAGCGTTCGATCCGCGCATTGCAGCGCGTCAAGCTCCTGGCGCAGGGCTGGGGCGTCACCGAGTATCTGGCCTACGCCACGAGCGCGATCCGCGAGGCCCGCAACGGCGGTGATTTTATCATCCACGCGCGTGAGCGTACCGGCATCAAGATCCGCGTGATCGATGGCGACCTCGAGGCGCACCTGATCTATCAAGGCGTGCGCCGCGCCGTCGAGATGCGCGTGCCCACGCTGGTGGTCGACATCGGTGGTGGTTCCACTGAGTTTATCGTCGGCACGAGCGATGAAGTCATCTACCGCAAAAGTCTGAAGCTGGGCGCCGCACGTATGGCGGGCCGTTTCCTGACGACGGACCCGGTCGACCGCGAGGAGTTCGTCCGCCTGCGTAGGCACTACCGGGATGAACTCAAAGAAGTCTTCGAAGCCGCGCGGGATTATGGCGTGCGAGAAATCGTAGGCTCATCGGGCACGACAGAGAACCTTGCGCAGGTCTATCTCAACCACTTCGGCGATCCATCCCTCAATATTTATCAGCAGCCATTCGCCGCACCCGAGTTTCGTCAGGTCACCAAGCTGATCATGACCTCGACCCGACGGGATCGGATGGAGATGAACGGGATCGACCGCAAACGTGTTGACCAGGTGGTGGCGGGCGCCATGCTCGCCGATGTCGTGCTGAAGGATTTGGATGTCGAACGAATCCGCATTTCCTCGCATGCCTTGCGGGAGGGAATGGTCGAGGATTACATCGAGCGAAACCGGAAACGGCTGCGGCGTATCGCTCCGTTCACGGATGTACGGCGAAGGTCGGTGCACGAGATCGGTTTCCGCTACCGGTGGGATCGGCGGCACGTGCATCATGTGGCCGCTATCGTCCTCCAGTTATTCGATGTGTGCCGGCCGGTGCACGGGTTGGGGATGCGCGAGCGCGAGTTGCTCGAGTATGCGGCGTTGCTGCACGACATCGGCTATCATATAAGTCGGAGTAGTCACCACAAGCATTCGAAGTACCTCATCATGCAGTCCGACTGGCAGGGGTTTGTGCCGGACGAGATTGAGATCATGGCGCACCTGGCGCGCTATCATCGCGGCGCGCCGCCGCGGGAGACGCACACGCAATTTCAGCGGCTCAAGCCGGAAATCAGGAATGTGATCATGAAGCTGGCACCGCTGCTGCGCATCGCCGAAGGGCTTGAGCGGAGCCGTTACCAGATCGTGACCGGCATTCGTGCATGGCTCACGCCGGCCGCGCTTAACCTTGTCGTCGAGACGCGGAGCGATCCTCAATTGGAGTTGTGGGGGGCAAGGAGATCGGCCGGCATGTTCAACCAGGTATACGAGCGGAAATTGCGGGTGGCCGCGGCCAACGGGCAGCCGGAGGGAGTGGGCGTTGCGGAGGCGGCTTCCGCGGGCAACCCGGCATGAGTAATGACCGCCCGAACCGCCGGGCAACGCAGATTCACCTTTGCTTGACGCGCTCGCGCCTTGCCCGACGCACCCAGTTTGGGTAACTTCCGCCGCTGTGATGGGCCCGCCGGCCCTGCAAACTTCGACCGAACTGGAGAAAGGACCGGTTTTTATGGTAGCGCCCTTCTTGTTTTTTCTTCTGGCGATCGTGGCGATAGCCGCCGCCTTCGGGCTCATCTTCTCAAAGAACCCGATGGTGAGCGCCCTGTGGTTGGTCCTCAACCTGTTCTGCATCGCCGGGCTCTACCTGACGCTCCATGCCCAGTTCATCGGCGTAATCCAGATTATCGTCTACGCGGGCGCCATCATGGTGCTGTTCCTGTTCGTCATCATGCTGCTCAATCTGGGCAAACTGCCGGAGTTGAGTTTCGCGAGCGCTCGAAGTATCGCCGCATTTGCGCTTGGGGCCGCGGTATTGGCTCAGCTTCTCTATATGGTTGCTGCTTCCTTCGACCTGCTGCCCGCGGTACCCGTCGCTGAGACGGCCGCCGAAACGGGCACAGCCAGGGCTGTGGGTCTCGTTCTATTCACTCAGTACGCTTTGCCGCTCCAGATCATCGCCATTATGTTGCTCGTGGCCACGATCGGTGCGGTCATCCTGGCCAAGCGCCGCTTCACCTGATACGGGCGGCGTTCGTCGTTTCAAAGAGCCATAGCCTTTACACGCAGAGCTACTTCTGATGGAAATCACCCTTAACTGGTATCTCGCCCTCAGTGCGATACTTTTCGTGCTCGGCGTTGTCGGCGTGCTCACGCGGCGCAACGCGATCGTGGTGCTGATGTCGGTAGAGCTGATGCTGAATTCCGTCAATCTGAGCATCATTGCCTTTAGTCAGGCCCTCGGCGATGTGTCGGGGCAGATCCTGGTGTTTTTTGTGATGTCACTCGCAGCCGCCGAGGCGGCAATCGGGTTGGCCATCATCATCGCGTTATTCCGCCGGAAAGAGACCGTCGATGTGACGGAGTTCAGTCTCTTCCGTCATTGATCACCCACGGCTGGAAGCGGGAACGTCCGCACGTACTCCAATAACACTCCATGGAACTTGAAGCACTGGTACGGCTGATCATCCTACTACCGCTGGCCGGTGCCGTTTTTTGCGGCATCATCGGGCTTTTTGTGCCGGCGTTGCGGAAGCAGGAGGCGCTCATCGGCACCGTAGCCACCGCGCTGGTTGCCGTACCGTTCGTCCTGACGGCCTACCTCTTCTCAACCTTCGACGGCCAGGCCCAGGTCGCCACGTTCTATACGTGGATGGCCGCCGGCGGACTCAGCCTCGACTTCGCCTACCGCATCGATCAGTTGTCGCTGATCATGATGCTGATCGTGACGGGCGTCGGCACGCTCATCCACATCTACTCGATCGGCTACATGAAGGGCGATCGGGGCTACTGGAAGTTCTTCGCGTACCTGAACCTGTTCATGTTCGCGATGCTCAACCTGGTGATGGGCGACAACCTCGTCGTCCTGTTCCTGGGTTGGGAAGGCGTGGGTCTTTGTTCATACCTGCTGATCGGGTTCTGGTACGAAGACATCAGAAACAGCATTGCGGCCAACAAGGCGTTTATCGTCAACCGCATCGGGGACGCTGCCTTCCTGGTGGCGATGTTCCTGCTGTTCCGCGAACTGGGTGGACTCGACTTCGGCACGCTCCTCGCCGATCCGACAGCCGCCATGTCGCAGACCAATCTGAACTGGGCCATTCTGCTGCTCTTCATCGGGGCCACCGGTAAGAGCGCCCAGATCCCGCTGTTCGTTTGGCTTCCGGATGCCATGGCGGGCCCGACGCCGGTTTCGGCGCTCATCCACGCCGCGACGATGGTCACGAGCGGACTCTACCTGCTCGCACGCCTCTCGCCGATGGTGCTGGGCGCGCCCGACATCATGCTGGTCATCGCCATCGTGGCGTCGCTCACGGCGATAATGGCCGCCACCATCGCCATCACCCAGAATGACATCAAGAAGGTGCTGGCGTATTCGACCGTCTCGCAGCTCGGCTACATGTTCATGGCCGCCAGCGTGGGCGCGTTCTTCGTGGCCATCTTCCATGTTATGACGCACGCGTTCTTTAAGGCGTGCCTCTTCCTCGGTTCAGGAAGTGTGATTCATGGGATGCACGGCGTCGAGCACCAGTTGCAAGAGCGCGGCGTGATCGGCGGAGACACAGGCAAGGAGCCCGTCGGCGAGGCTACACAGCCGGCATCCGAAGCCTATACACCTCCGTTTGACGCGCAGGATATGCGGACGATGGGCGGTCTCGCCAAGTACATGCCGCAGACGAACATTACGTTCTTCATCGCGACGCTTGCCATCGCGGGTATCCCGCCGCTGGCCGGCTTCTGGTCCAAGGACGAGATCCTCGCTCGCGCGTTCGAGTACGGCTACAACGGCAACTTTTTCGCGTACTTCGTCTTCGCCGTCGGCCTCGTTACCGCTTTGCTCACCGGCTTTTACATGATCCGCGCGTACGTGCTGACCTTCCAGGGCAAAGAGCGCTGGCCGGAGGCCGATAAGGTGAAGCCCCATGAGTCGCCCGCCACAATGACGATTCCGCTCTGGGTGCTCGCTGCGCTGTCGGTATTTGGCGGCTTCCTGGGTGTTGCACCGATCGTCACCCGCATGACCGGCTTCCAGAACTGGATCCATCATTACCTCGGGATGCCGTATGGAGGCCCCGTCGCCGAGCCTGCGTTGATGGCACACGGACCGGGTTATCTCATGATCGAGATCGTGCTGATCGTTGTAGGAGCGCTGGTGGCGATTCTTTCGGTGCTGTACGGGTGGCGGATGTACACCCGCCACGGCCTTGCCTTCGATGAGAAGGTGCGCAGCGCCACCGGCGGGCTTTATCGCTTGTGGGAGGGCCGGTATTTCTGGGACGAGCTTTACCAGAAAACCATCGTTAAGCCGCTTGTTGATGTGGGCGCGCGTGGCATGGCCTTGTTCGACGGCGCGGTCATCGACGGCGCGGTGAATGGTCTCGCCCGAACCACACGCGCGGTGGGTGCCGGACTTCGGATGCTGCAAACCGGCGTGGTGCAAGCGTACGCGCTCGCCATGGTTGTAGGCGTCGTACTCCTGGTAGCCCTGCTGATCTTTATCTAACGGGCTCATCATCATCTAACAGGCGGGCGATTCAGAGCGCCGGACAGACACTTTACTAACGGATGAACATCCCGTATCTGACATCGATCGTCATCTTCCTCCCTTTGCTCGGAGCCATCATCACCATGATGCTGCGCAGCACAGGGGGCGCCCGGATGTCGGCGCTCATCTTTACGTCGGCCACGTTCCTCTTGTCGCTCGGCCTGTACGCCGGATTTGATCCGGCCGTCTCGACCACCGCAGCACCGCAACTCGCCGATCAGTGGGCAGGCTGGTTTCCCGACTGGCTCGACGTCAAGTACTTCGTCGGCATCGATGGGCTGAACCTCCTGCTCATCATGCTCACGACGCTCCTGGGGCCGATCGTCGTGCTGGCATCCTGGAATTACATCGACCGCTACCCCGCCGGGTACTACGCGCTCATTCTCTTGCTGCAGACCGGCGTGACGGGCGTGTTCGCATCGTATGACATCATCCTGTTCTACGTCTTCTTCGAGCTCACGCTCATCCCGATGTATTTCGTGATCGGGATATGGGGAGGGGAGAACCGGATTTATGCGGCGGTGAAGTTTGTCATATACACGCTCGTGGGCTCGCTGTTGATGCTCGCCGCCATCCTGTACCTCGGCCACGCGGCGGGGCTTGCCGTCAACGACGGCGTCTTCACGACCGACTGGTACAAGGTGCTGTCCTTCAACGTACCGCTCGGCACGCAGACGTGGCTGTTCCTGATCTTTGCGCTCGCGTTCTGTATCAAGGTGCCGCTTTTTCCGCTGCACACGTGGCTGCCGGACGCCCACGTTCAGGCGCCGACGGGCGGCTCCGTCATCCTCGCCGGCGTGCTGCTGAAGATGGGTACGTACGGACTCATTCGTTTTTGTCTGCCGTTCTTCCCAAACGCCGCACAGGAATGGGCGATGGTGTTTGCCATACTCGCCATTATCGGGATCGTTTACGGCGCCCTGGTCTCGCGCGCACAAACCGACGCCAAGAAGCTCGTCGCCTATTCGTCGGTTAGCCACCTCGGCTTCGTGGTGCTCGGCCTGTTTGCGTTCACGCCGGAAGCCCTGCAAGGCGCGATGATCCAGATGGTCAACCACGGCCTGTCGACCGGCGCGCTCTTCCTGCTGCTTGGAATGCTTTACGAGCGCAGGCACACGCGATTGATGACGGATTTCGGAGGCATCGCACGGACGGTTCCGATCCTGACCTTCTTCATGGTGTTCTCAGCCCTGGCCTCAGCCGGCCTTCCCGGTTTGAACGGGTTCGTCGGTGAGTTCCTGATTCTGCTCGGTGCATTCCGAAGCACCGTCGTAGGCGTCCCCGTGATGATCGCTATCGCCACGACGGGCGTCATCCTCGCGGCCATCTATCTGCTCTACATGATCAAGCAGATGTTCTACGGTCCGCTGACGAACGACGCCAACCGGAACCTGGTCGATATGAATGGCCGGGAGATCGCGCTGATGGTGCCCCTGGCTCTGCTCATGCTCTACATGGGGCTGGCGCCGGGCGCCTTCCTCGAGCGCAGCGAGCCCGC
>CBFGYX010000074.1:0-7484 GCA_965653075.1 uncultured bacterium | reverse complement strand
TCCCCCGTCGAGCTCCACCCCGCCTATCCGGACCCCTTCCACGCCACGACCCGCATCCAGTACTCGCTCGCCGCACCGACGCACGTCTCAGTCGAAGTCTACAACGTGCTCGGGCAGCGCGTCGAGACATTGCAGTCAAACACGCAGCCAACCGGCGATCATACCGTCGAATGGGATGCCACCAACCACGCCAGCGGGATGTACATGGTAACGCTCCGCGCCAACGACAACACCCACGTGCGCACGGTCGTCCTGGCGAAGTAATCCGTACCTGAATAACCGATAGCAGCGGCGCGGCGGCCAATCCTCCGCGCCGCTTTCCGTTTCGTACGGCAGGGTGCCGGCCCGATCACACCTCCCTCGTCCGGCACGGCCCGCTGCCTCGTTCGGTGTTCATGTTTTGGGAAGAACCGGGCTCGGCCACGCCTTCGTTCACCGGCGTGCGCCGGGACGGTGATGGCCGCGCGCTGCTTGACGTATCTATCGTCCGCCGCGGGACGTATAAAAGGACCGCCGCGCTTCCACATCGCCGTTACTTGCCTCCCATGAAAACTCAGTACTACACCGCCACCTCGCTCGACGGGTTTATCGCGACGGAGGATGACTCGCTCGACTGGCTTTTCCCACTTAATGACCTCGACAACTCCAGCTATCCCCATTTCATCGCGGAGGTCGGCGCGCTTGCGATGGGCTCATCTACCTACGAATGGCTGTTGCGGAATTCGGACGAGGTCATCGCAGAAACCGGAGCGCCCTGGCCATACACGCAGCCCACTTGGGTGTTCACCTCTCGCAAGCTGCCGATCCTCGACGGTGCGGACATCCGGTTCGTCAGCGGAAACGTTAGGCCCGTGCACGAACAGATGAGGGCCGCAGCCGGAGCGAAGAACATCTGGATCGTCGGCGGAGGTGATCTGGCCGGTCAGTTTTTCGACGCCGGCTTGCTCGATGAACTGATCATCCAGATCGGCTCAGCCACGCTCGGCACGGGCAAGCCGCTCTTCCCTCGCCGGGCGCTCAGTCCTACACTCCTCCTCACATCCGTAACACAAATGGGCGTGGGGATGGCGGAGTTACGTTATGCGGTCGCCCACGAAGGCTGATCCGACTCGCCTATGGTGACTGAGCCCCGGTTTCTTAACGCGCAACGCTCATCATCTGAACATCCTGCCCGGCGTCGGTCGTCAGGCGGATGAAGTAGACGCCGGGTGTCAGGTCGCCGATGTCGGCGCGGTGCGCGTGATGGCCGCCCGCGCGGTTTCCGGCGAAGAGCGTTCGGACGCTCCGGCCGGATACATCGTACATCGAGAGATCAACCGATGAAGGTGCCTCGAGGTCGTACGTGATCACCACGCCGTCGTTCGACGGATTCGGATATACGGGCTGAAGCTGCATCCCGCTGTTGACGCCTGTCTCAGGCTCGGTGCTCGTGGCATCATCGCTGCGCAAGCGAATGCGGTAGACGCCGTTGCCGGAGGTGATGTAGAGCGTACCGCCGTCGGCATCGCCCCAGGTCAGGTTCGTGGTCTGCCCGGGCACGCTGATCCGATCGAGCAGCTCGCCGTCCGGCGCGAAGATCCAGACGCCGCCCGGACCCGTCACGTAGAGGCGCCCCTCGGCGTCGACGTCCATGCCGTCGGCGGCGCCGTCGCCTTCACCCTGGAGGGATGCGAAGACACGGGCGTTGGACAGGGTGTGGCCGCGTACATCAAACGCGACGACGGTCTGCTGGTGCGACGTGCTGACGTACAGCGTCGACTCGTCGGGCGAGAATACGATGCCGTTCGGATAGAACAGGTCGTCCGCAAGAAGATGGAGCTCACCATCCGGATCGATGCGGTACACGCCCATGAAGCCCAGCTCCGGGCGGCCGTCCGACTGATTGCTCTGCCATCCCCAGGTCGGGTCGGTGAAGTAAATCGAGCCGTCTGAGTGCACGGTCAGATCATTCGGACTGTTCAAGCGCGTGCCGTCATACCTCGACGCCAGGTCGGTCACCGTGCCGTCGTCTTCGAGCCGTCCGACGCTTCGCGCCCAGTGCTGCGCGAGCAAGAGGCGTCCCTCCGCATCCAGCGTGAGCCCGTTGCTGTGGCTCGAGGGTTCGAGAAAAACCTCGATGCCGCCTTCCTCCGTCCACCTGTACACGCGGTTTGCGGGGATGTCACTGAACAACAGGCCATCCTCGTACCAGACCGGCCCTTCCACGAACTGGAAGCCGTCGGCGATGCGTTCTACTTCTGCGCCGTCAGGGACGGGCGATTGCGCGTACGAGGTGGAATGTGCCACGAGGATCGTAACGGTGAGAAGCAATAGAACCAGACGATAGAACATGGGCATCGGAAGATGGAGAAATGAGCCGCCTAAACTAATGCGGTCGCATACTGCGAACAATTCATTCCTCGTTTTCCCGGCGGGCGTCTTCGATCACCTGCCTGCCATCCGGAGTATGGTCCCGGCAACGAAGTCCTCACTGCCTGGACTCGATGGTGCAACATCCCTCAACCGATCCGCGAGTAGCGCATCCGCATGAACTCCGTCCATGAACCATCTTCCATTTGCTGCTCGCCCCGCATCATGCGCTCGCCGTCGTTCCCGATCTCCAATATATCCCGCATCCTCACGATACGGCCCGATCCATCCATCGCCGGTCCCTCCGAATCGAGCGTGAGCACCCGGCCCGACTCGTCCAGCGATCCCGTGTAGTGCCAGATAATGTCCATCATCGACCCGATCCATGTGCCCACGAACTGCTTCTTCCCAGTATCATAGCCGAGCGTGATCACCATCTGCCCGGTCGAACCATCCGGCATCGGGCCTTCGGACTCAGCGATGATCCACACGTCGCCGATCTGCCGGACGTGCTCCTTCCATGCGCCGTGAGTATCCACTTCAGCGTCAGGGTTTTGAGGATCGACATGGACCGCCTCCCAGTCGCCTATGAATCGATGGAGCCACGTGTGTTCTTTCCCGGGTTTCGCTTTCATGGCGGTGCGGAATGTTTTGATGGATTCGTGATTTGAAGCCGATCAATCCGACCACTCGCGTCAGGCCTCATCGGCCGTCGGCCCGTAAATCGGAGGGAGCGGCACGTCGAGCTGAGGAAGGTAGACGGTCAGTTGCCCGCAGCGACGCCTGCAAATCTGCCGTTGTTCATGAGTTATGGCCGCCAGAAGTGGACAGGGTCGCGCAGACGTTGATCGCGGAGATAAAGTGCCGCCCAGATCCACACACCGAAAAGAATGGGGAAGAAAAAGGCATCGCCCGCCTGCAAATGCGTTGCCGTGGCCGCGCCGAGGTAACCTGTAATCAGGATCGCACCGAAGAAGGCTGTCCTCGGGATGACGTAGAGCAGCGTGCTCACGATCAGCACCAGGCCGATCCACGTGCCGTCATCGGCGGCAAAGCCGGCGTGAACCGTGCCTTCGACGTAGGGAGCGAATCCGACGACGCGTGCGATGCCGTCCACAAAGAGAAAGAGCGCGGCGAGTGCTGTGAGGATGTTGCCCAACCGCGTGCGGCGTGCGTCATTCGTACGTTCGGGTTCAGTCTGTGTCGAAGCTGCCATCTTCAAAGTCCTGTGATGTGGATCGGGTGATGTGGGTCGAGATGGGCTCCGTAAAGCGGACCTCGCTAAGGGCGGAGGCGCGCACATCCGAAGACCACATTCCTCGCTGCGTGCAACCTACGGGTTGAGCCTGTTTACGTGATGGACGACCGGGGAGCGTGATGATCGACAGCCGAATAAAAAAAATACCACCTGCCGAGGCCGTGGCGACATTAGCTCGTCGGCCGGTAGCGGTGAATCGTCGCGCCGGTGCTCAGCGGCATTACCGACAGAAGCTCCAGGCGTTGCTCGTCGCCGGGCTTGAACAGCGGTGTGCCTTTGCCCAGAATGACCGGTACAACGCCCAGCCTGATCTCGTCGAAGAGTCCGGCGTGCAATAGACCGTCGCACAATTCGGCGCTACCGAAGACAAACATGTCACGGCCGGGCTCCCGCTTCATTCGAGCGACCTCCTCAACGGCGGAGCCGCGAACGAGCCGGGTGTTGTTCCAATCGGCCGTTTCGAGCGTGTTGGAGAAAACGACCTTCGGGATGCGGTTCATGATATCCGCCACCGGCCCTACGGCGAATTGCCAGTGCGCGGCCATCCCTTCGTACGTCACGCGCCCGAACAGGATGACGTCCGCGCTGGATGTCTGCTCGATCGAAAACCGTTCGAGTTCGTCTCCCCACACATAATTATGGTGCTGGAGGTCCCATTTCTCAGCTCCCTCGAAGTAGCCGTCAAGCGTGATGAGATTCCACATGATGAGACGCGGCATGGCGAGGTTCAACGGATTGATTATGATGACGGCGTCCACCCGTAGTCGATCATAACGATAGATTCTCGACGCCGCTCTGGGATTTCGTGAAAGCAGACCTGTGTGCGAAGCTGTTCACCGTTACAATCCGGTCGCCCTGCAGCGCGTACCACGCCTGCGAGTAGCAAAAACACTCCACGTGAGCCTTCTTGCGCATGTGCCTTCTTGCAGGCCTACCCTTTACGCCTTTCAGCCGCTGAGCATCGATCCATGCCTCAAACGCCACCCAACCTGAAGCCTCAAACAAAGCCGGACCAGCAGCGCGCCGACGCGCCCACGCCCATGCCGCCGCGCCGAACGTGGGGCATTTTCCTCTTGATTCTGCTCATCAACTTCCTCCTGTTCCGGATGCTGTTTCCATCTCCGGACATGGATACGGTGCCGTACACCGTCTTCAAACAGCAGGCGGCCGGTGAGAATGTCGAGGCCGTATTTAGCCGCGGCGAGCGCATCACGGGCCGCTTCCGCACGGCCATCACCTACCCTGCCGAGCCCGACTCCGTCACGGGCGAGCAGCCGCGCAGCGTGACCACGTTCGAAACCACGCTCCCGACGTTCCTCGATCCCGGCCTCGAGGCACTGCTCATTGCCGGCGGCACGGAAATTCGGGCGGAGCCGATCGAGGAGGGGATGAACCCGCTCTGGATGCTCCTTTTCGGGTTCGGACCGGCCATCCTTTTCATCGGACTCTACATATGGTTCATCCGCCGCATCGCGAAAAGCGGTGGAATCGGCGGGATGATGGGCGGCATGCGGAATATGAGCCAGAGCACGGCTCGGCGTTTCGATCAGTCGACCGATGAGAAGGTCACGTTTGAAGATGTGGCCGGCATCGAAGAGGCCGAGAATGAGCTGGTTGAGGTCGTCGACTTCCTGAAGAATCCGGAGAAGTACACACGCCTGGGCGGCACCGCTCCGAAAGGCGTGTTGCTGGTGGGGCCTCCCGGCACCGGCAAAACGCTGCTTGCTCGCGCCGTTGCCGGCGAGGCGGGTGTGGCGTTTTACTCAATGAGCGGTTCCGAATTCGTCGAGATGATCGTCGGCGTGGGCGCCGCCCGCGTGCGCGATTTGTTCAAGCAGGCCCGTGAACACGCCCCGGCGATCATTTTTATCGACGAGATCGACTCCATCGGCCGGGCGCGGGGGCAGGCCGTTGTCGGCGGTGCGAGCGAGCAGGAGCAGACGCTCAATCAGCTTCTGGCCGAGATGGACGGCTTCTCCAGCCGCGAAGGCATCGTCGTGCTGGCGGCCACCAACCAGCCCGATGTACTCGATCGGGCGCTGATGCGCGCCGGCCGCTTTGATCGGCGCGTCGTCGTGAACCTGCCCGACCGTGCGGGCCGAACGGCCATCTTGAAGGTTCATACCCGTAAAGTGCCGCTGGCCGATGATGTCAACCACGAGGAGATTGCCTCGGTCACGCCGGGGTTCTCTGGAGCCGACATCAGAAACCTGGTGAACGAGGCCGCTCTCCTGGCCGCGCGCCGCGGGAACGACGCTGTTCATAATGCGGATTTCCTTGACTCGCTCGAGAAGATCATTCTCGGACCGGAGCGGCCGCTGCTCCTGAAGGAAGACGACCGCCGACGCATTGCTTATCACGAGGGCGGCCACGCAATCCTCGGACTCGTCGTGCCCGGCGCCGACCCCGTCCACCGCGTCACCATCATCCCGCGGGGCATGGCGCTCGGTGTTACCTACCAGCGGCCCGAGGAAGACCGATACAACTACCCGGAGGATTACCTGCGGGCGCGGCTTGTGGGGATTATGGGTGGACGCGCGGCGGAGGAAATTGCGTTCGGCACCCGTACTACCGGCGCTGAAAACGATATCGAACAGGCAACGCAGCTCGCGCACAACATGGTCACGCGCTGGGGGATGAGTGACAAGCTCGGGATGATCCGCCTGGCGGGGCGGGACAATCCGTACCTCGGCGGGGCGGACGGTTATGCCGGCTCCCGTGTAGGAAGCGAAGACACGAATGCCCTCGTCGATGAGGAGGTTCGGGCGATCATCAACGAGAGTTATGACGAAGCACGGCGCCTGCTGGAGATCCACCGCGACGCGCTAGACCGCCTGGTCGACGCCCTGCTTGAACGCGAGACACTCGACGAGCAGGAGATCCTTGAGGTGACCGGATTGACGCACGCACGGTCGGGCGAAGGTCAGCGTTGAGAGGTGGGCGATGGGTGATCGGCTGAGCGCCTGGGCATCGGAGTCGCGGGTCTCATCGCTGCGCTGGTCGACAGGGAGCGCGTCCCTCGGCCGCCTGCTGAACAATTGGCAGCGGATCGCCGTTCATTGCCAACCGACATTCGACTCACCATTTCCGCCTTATCATGACCGTCACCATCGACAAATTCGGGCGCGTGCTCATCCCCAAGCCGCTCCGTGATCGACTCGGTCTGAAGCCCGGTACCGAGCTCGCCCTCGCCGTTCACGATACCGGTGACGGCGCCCCCACGCTTGAGATCCGCGCCGCGGCGGAGACGGACGATCTGGAGGAAGGCCTGGTTTACATCGACGGCGTCCTCGTGCATAACGGGCGCCCGACGGACGACATGGATACGTCACGTATCCTCAAGGATATCTACCACGCACGCGCCCTCCGCCACGCAGGCTTAGACCCCGACACACGTTGAGCGCACCCATTCTAACGGCCGTGGATACGTCCGTTCTTGTGGCCGCTCTTGAACGGAGTCACCCTCACCACGCAATAGCTCTGCCCTACCTCCGAGCCGGGCATGAGGGTAACCGGGCGCTTGTCATATCCACGCACGCGTTAGCCGAGACGTTTGCCACAGTCTCGGGGATGCCTCTCTCCCCCCGCATAACACCTGCGAACGCCCTGCGTCTTATCGACGAAACGATTCTTGCAGTGGCCAACGTGATCTCTCTCGACGAGAACGACTACCGCGCGGTTCTACAGCGCGTGGCCGACCTGGGGCTTTCCAGCGGCGCCGTCTACGACGCCCTCCACGTCCGTGCCGCTGAGAAAGCCGGAGCCGACGAACTCCTCACCTTCAACGGACGCGACTTCCGGCGGATACCTCCTGCCCCGCCGTGCCGCCTCGTCGTCCTTTGATGATCTCAGGAATACGCCCGACGTCATCGATGCA
>CBFGYX010000073.1:0-7563 GCA_965653075.1 uncultured bacterium | reverse complement strand
TGACGTCGCAGGTGTTCATTCCTGAACTGGAAGCGGCCGTAGAAGAGGCGGCGAGTTTAAACGATAGACAGCCCGCGCGGCTCAGGCGTAGCTTCCTGGGATGGATGCTCTGGAAAGGCATCTCTCAGCCCGGGAAGATGAAAATGAAAACGTCAGAGACGTTTGAGCCCGATGCAGATGTCGATTTGGCGACGGAAGTGGAAGATTTCAACCGGCATCAATCCCATCTAATCCATCTCGTACGTGAGTGCGACGGCAAGCCGATTCATCGCGTTAAGGTGGCGTCGCCGTTTAGTAAGCGCATGTCTTACGACCTGTACGCTGCGCTCACAATCATTGCGGGGCACCAGCACAGGCACCTGTGGCAGGCCGAGCAAGCCGCTCTGGTGCTCGAATCCTGACGAAGCGCCATCTCTTACGACGCCCGCTGTAGTCTCTGTGCGATGTAATGCCAGGCGATTCCTGCGCCGATCAGAATTACACCCACGAGTAAGATCGGCGGATCAATAAATACTGATAGCCCGATGCACGACACGAGTCCTGCCCATGCTACCCAGCGCGGATAGCGACGTTCGCTTTCGGGCAGCCGCAGTGCAGCCACATTAGTGACGGCATAATAAAGCAGCACCGTCATCGCGCTGAATGACCACGTCGTTCTCACGTCGCCTGTCAGCACGAGGATGGCGATGATCGCCGTCACAACGAAGACTGACGCATAAGGTGTGCTTTGCCGACCGCTCAGCCGCGCAACCGCAGCCGGCATGTCACCCCGGCGGCCCATCGCAAGCAGCACCCGTGAGAGTCCCAGAATCAGGTTCAGCAGTACGCCAAGCATCGCTGTCACCGCGCCGATCGAGACCACGCGTGCAACGGTAGGAGAGAAGTCCCGCGCCGCAACCTCGAGGGGCGCCGCGGCCTCATCGGTTGCCTGGCCGATCGTCGCCGAGCCCACGGCGGCAACGCCTACCCAGGCTACCGAGACGTAGAGGACAAGCGTAATCGCAAGGGTCAGAACAACAGCGCGCGGAATCGTCCGTCTGGGCGCGACGACCTCTTCGCCCAGCGTGGCGATACGCCCGTAGCCTGTGTACGCGACGAACATCAGCGCGCTCGCGTGAAGCACGGCCGTCAGCGGAGATCGTCCTTCCTCAGCATCGAAAAACGGCGTCAGGTTGGGCGCTCCCTCCGATAGCGCTGTCGGCAGTCCGCCGATGACGAATGCGGAGAGCGCCACCAACGTGAAGCCTACGATGACGAAGTTGACCTGCGCCGATCGCCGGACGCCGATCAATACCAACGCCATCACGACGATGAGCCCGCCAAGTGCAAGTGGAACCAGCGCTGGGTGCCCCACCAGCCCCGCGGCGTTCAGCAAGTAGCCGCTGAACCCGAGGGCGGCCGTCGCGGCAGAAGCCGACTTCGCCAGCAAGAACAGCCAGCCGGCGGTGAAGCCCGTCAACGGCCCGATGTAGCGGTAGCCGTACTCATACGTCCCACCGCTCACGGGATGGGACGCCGCAAGCTGGGCGCTCGAAAGTCCGTTGCACAACGCCACGATCGCACCGAGCACCAGCGCCACCAGAACCGCCGGACCAGCGATTCCCGTGGCGACGCCGATACTGACGAACACGCCTGTACCCACAATCGAGCCGAGCCCGAGGCCGGTGGCATGCCAGACGCCGAGCTCGCGCTTCAGCCGTGGTTGATCTTCGCCCATGTTAATCTGTGATCTGCGAAGGACTGCGATCCGCCAAGATATGGCCCTGCCATTACTTCAAGGTTACCAGCGTGAACATAATGGGGCGCACAGGCTTACATCGGCCTTTCGTTTATTGATTAGAGTC
This sequence comes from uncultured bacterium, assembly GCA_965653075.1. GTDB lineage: Bacteria > Bacteroidota > Rhodothermia > Rhodothermales > CAZKDQ01 > CAZRTY01. The sequence continues at coordinate 5,719 of CBFGYX010000073.1, read as the reverse complement.
AGGCGCTCCGATGTATAGACGCCGTTAGTAACAGCGTGTCTGGGAGGTGATGAGATGAGTCGAATTCTGCTTGTAGAGGATGAGGAGTCCCTCGCGTACCTGGCAACGATGATCCTGGAAGGATGTGGATATTACATCTCACATGCACGCTCGGGCGAGGAGGCCTTGACGATGATTGAGCACTCGAAGCCTGACCTCCTGCTCACCGACAACATGATGCCGGGGATGGATGGAATCGACCTCTGTCGCCGCGTCAAGGAAATGCCTGCGGCGCGCAGCACGCCGATCGTCATGCTCAGCGCATCACCCTGCCCGGATGACGCCGACGAATTCGTCGACGCGTTCCTCCGAAAGCCGTTCACGCCCGAACGGCTTATCGCCGTTGTACGACGAAGTCTGAGCGATGCGTGACGACGGACAGGTGCTCGGGGCGCGTAGACCTACGCGTCGGCGGCAATCTGTAAAGTGGCTTGTTTAGGGGAAACCGGGTTCGGCCCCGCCGGGGTTCACCAACCATGCGCCGGGACGAACCGCGCCGCGCGTACGTCTGACACGCTCTCAAACCAACCCTTCGGACGCACAGAGTGAACATCGGTTTATAAGCACCGTTCGCCTGTGAACATCCCTGCAGGACCGTAGCAGTGAAGCATCACATACCAGGACGACCTCAGAGACCACGGCCGTCCCGGCGCGTGGTTGATGAACCGTGACGCGGCGGTCCCCCGGTTCCCCCCATACACATTCAACGCTGCGGCCACTACAAGCGAGCCTATCTCGTCGCGCGGCGCAAATCGCAATCCGGCCAAACGAAATCAACCGGTCAGGATGTCTCGTCGATCGTCCAGGCGAAGGCGCGCAGTCCCTGCTCGGGCGCAGCCTCGTCCATCTCGCGAATACGAGCGAGGAGCTGCTGAGAGACGTCATCCTCTACGACGCAGAGGAGTGCGCCGTTGAGCTCGGGCCAGGTGTGCGTACCCATCCTCGGGTCTCCGTCGTTGCCACCGCGTCCCTGAACGGTATTCCACTGCGTGAAGCCGCGGATTTTCAACTCGTCGAGCATCCGTAGCAGCTCAGTGCCGAGAACCTGATTATGTACGATGAGAACTGATTTCATCTCTTTATGGGCGTTCGCTCCCTCGTTACGGTAGCGACGTGTGACACGTGGATGGAGTTAGCCGCGATGGCGGCACGGCACGGGAGCCGCGTTCGCCGCTCCCGCCCTCGCCGCTTCAACTTACTTGGAAGGCACGACCTGCGGAATGGCTACCTCGTCCGTCGCGATGCCGTCTCCACTCGTTTCGTAGTGTTCGCGTACCTGTTTGCGGTCGAACATCGCGTACACGACCGGCACGATGATGAGTGTGACGACGGTCGAGAACGTGAGGCCGCCAATCACGGAGATGGCCATCGGTCGCCACGTTTCCGCACCCGAGCCCGTGCTGAGTGCCATCGGCAGCATCGCGAGAATCGTGGTGAGCGTGGTCATCAGTACCGGGCGAAGCCTCGATATGCCGCCCTGCACAATGGCGTCGACGACCGACAGCCCACGGCCGCGAAGCAGCTTGATGTAGTCGATAAGCACAATCGCGTTTTTAACGACGATACCCACCAGGATAATGGCGCCGAGCAAGCCGATAACGCCGACCTTCGTGTTCGTCAGCAGCATCGCAAAGATGACGCCTGAGAACGCGAACGGCACGGAGAACATGATGATGAACGGTTCGCGGAGCGACTCGAACTGGGCAGCCATCACGAGATAAACCAATATGATGCTGAGCAGGAGCACCAGAAACAGGTCTCGGAAGGACTCCTGCTGGCTCTCGAAGTCGCCACCGTAGACGACCTCAATCTGCGGCGGGATCTGCATCTGGTCGACATAGCCGCGGATATCCGCCATCACGTCGCTGAGCGGGCGCTGCATCAGACCGGCAGTGACCGATATTGAGCGCTCGCGGTCGATATGCTCGATGTTGGGCGGTGCCATATACTCGCGAATCTGGCCAAGGTCAACGACACGTACCCGCTGCCCAGTAGGCGTGGGGATGCTGATGTTTTCGACCTCGGTAAGTGAGTTCCGCAAGCTTTCATCGTATCGCAAGACGATATCGTACTCATCACCGTCGTGCCGATACTGCGTCGCGGTGAGTCCGGCGATGTTGCCGCGAATGGTTGAGGCAACTCCCGCCGAGGAGAGCCCGAACGCCGAGAGGCGCTCACGGTCAAATACGAACTCGAGCTCCGGCCGGACCTCCCCGCGGCTCGTTTCAACGTCGCGCGTGCCTTCAACCGTGCGTACGAAGTCGGCCAGGTCTTCGGCAATCTCCGTCGTCAAGTCGATGTCGTTGCCGAGCACATGAATCTCGACCGGGCTCGCGGCACCGCCGGCCGCCTGACCGGCATCCACGTTATATGTGACCAGTTCTGGTTCATCGTCGAGGATGCCTCGCACCTGGTCGGCAATCTCGAACGACGATCGTCTCCGTTCTGAAAGATCGACGAGGCCGATGCGCAGTTGGAGCGAGTTCTGGGTCGATCCGCCGCCAAAGCCCATTCCACTTGACCCCGCGGTTGAGTTCAGCAACTCGACCTCGGGAATTTCCTCACGCACACGATCTTCGATACGGTTGGCGACATCCGCGGTGAACTGGAGGCTCCGGCCGGGCTGGACTTCGGCCGTGACGTTCACCCAACCGCTGTCGCTCTGAGGCATGAACTCCGTACCGACCAACGGTGTCAGCGCGAGGCTGAGCACGAAGACGCCGCCCGCACCGGCCACGACGAGTCCGCGCTTACGCAGCGCCATACTCAGTGACTTCCCATAAAACGAGTCCAGCCGGCTCAGGTTGTTTTCGATACCCATCGAGATGCCACTCAGCCATTTCGGCATCGGCTTGCCTTCGTCTGCACGCCGAAGCAGCAGCGCCGACATCATCGGGGTCAGCGAGAGCGCCGCCACCGTTGATGTGATGATGGTCACGGTGACGATGAAGCCAAGCTCCCTGAACCAGATGCCCGTCATCCCCGTGATGAATGTCAGCGGAAGGAAGACGGCCACGACGGTCAGCGTAGTGGCAACGACAGCCACGGCAACCTCGCTTGTGCCGTAAATGGCGGCCTGTACCGGCCGTGTGCCTCGCTCTACGTGCTTTGCGATGTTCTCCAGCACCACAATGGCGTCGTCGACCACCATACCAAGCGCAATCGACAGAGACGACAGCGAGATGATGTTGAGCGTGCTGCCGGTCAACGCGAGGTAGATGAACGCCACGACGAGCGAGATCGGGATCGTCGACGCGATGATCACGGTGGCTCGCCACTGACGCAGAAAGACGAGCACCACCAGCACAACGAACAGGATGGCGTAGAAAATGACGCCCGCCAGGTTGTTGATGGAGTCCGTGATGAACTCAGAGGTGTCGAAGATGAGGTTGAGCTCGACGTCGGGCGGCAGTGCTTCCATCAGGGATGGAAGCCGGTTCATCACCTCTTGAGCGACCTGGACCGTGTTGGCGTCGGTCTGCTTCTGGACCGTCAAGGTGACGCCCTGGCGGCCGTTGACTCGGCTGATGGCCGTCTCGTCGGCGAAGCCGTCGCGAACCGTCGCCACCTCGTGCAGGTACACGATGCGGCCTTCGCGGTTGGCAAGTACAACGTCGCCGATCTCTTCCGTGGTGACGAACTCACCGTTGACACGCAGGTTGAGGCTGTTCGGACCCATGTCGATCTGCCCCGCGGGGTAGATCAGGTTCTCGGCGGCCAGCACCTGGGCCACTTGCTGGATGTCAAGACCGTAGGCCTCGAAGCGCTGCGGGTCGACCACCACCTCGACCTGGCGGATGGGTGCGCCGTAGATGTTAACGGCGCCCACGCCCGGAATCCGGTTGAGCGGTCCGACTAAGCGGTCGTCCAGGATATTCTCGAGGTCGGCGTAGCTCTGATCGGCCGTTGCCGAGAACACGATGACCGGGATTGCCGACGACGAGAATTTGAACAGGAACGGTTCGTCTACGTCATCAGGCAAAAGCCGGGTCGTGCGGCCCAGGACGTCCCGGATGTCGTTGGCGGCTTCGTCGAGGTTGATGCCGTACTCGAACTCCAACATAATCGTCGACACGTTATCGACGGAGTTCGACGTCATCTCTTTGAGGTTCGGCACGGTGCTGAGCGACGCCTCAAGATGATCGGTTACGTTTTTTTCAATCTCGAGTGCGCCCGAACCCTGATACGTTGTGATCACCGTGATCACGGGGTTCTCTACTTCCGGGAATAAGTCGAGCGGCAGCCGGATGTAGGAGAAGACGCCGAACACAATGATGGCAATAAAGACCATCGAGGTGGCAATCGGCCGGGCAACGGCTATGCGAAATAAGTTCATCTGCTTCTTTATCTAATCTGCGCGAGAGCTCACTCGAAGGAGTAACCGTGTCGACCGTAGTGCCCGCCGAGCATGATGATTCCCTCGGAATCCGTCCCTCATTCCACAATCCTCACTTTGCTGCCGTCATCGAGACGACCGACGCCTTCTTCAACAACCATCTCGCCGGCGTCGAGTCCGCTGATGATCTGACGGTACTGCTCAAACGGCTCCCCAACCTGGATCGTCCGCCTGACGGCCACGCTGTCTTCCACCACGTATACAAAGTGGTCATCGGATCCACGCACCTGCTGAACCGCCGTGCGGGGCAAGAAGGATCCCGAGACCTCGCCGATATCGAGTTGTACGCGCGCAAACATGCCGGGGCTCAGCATCTGCTCATTGTTGTCGATGCGAACTTCAACCCTGAATGTGCGGGTGTCCGGGCTTACTGTCGGCAGTACTTTCCCGACGCTGCCCGCGAACGTGCGGTCGCCATAGGTGTCGAGGCGGACGGCCGCAGGCATGCCCTCGCGGATATACGGGAAATACCGCTCAGACACATTCACGACTACTTTCAGCGGGTTCGTCTGCATCACGGTGACGATGGACGGCGCACCGCCTCCCGGCATATAAAGCTCGCCGTCGACGAAGTACTTGTCGGTGACGACGCCGCTGATGGGGGAGCGAAGGTTCGTGTTCTGTTGCAACGTCTGCACGTTGGCGGCAAGCGTTTCATACTGAAGCCGCGCCTGCTCGGCCTGCTGCCGGGCAACGGATCCGACTTCCACAAGCCGCTCGAGCCGCTCCATGTCGTTCCTGGCCTGTTGCATCTGGATCTCCGCCTGATACAGGTTGGCGTTCTCCATCCGGACGAGCACCTGACCGCGTTGAACCCGGGCACCTTCCGATACCATGATCTCCTCGATCCGCGCGCCGCCCGGTGCCGTGACGAAAGCCTGCTCCCAGGCTTCGATCGTCCCTGTATAGGTGACCGTCTGAGAGAGCGTCATATCCGTTAATGACGTGACGCGGACCGGAGAAACTGCCTCGGTTGTCGCGCCGGTAGTCGCCTCACCCGCCTCTCCGTTGCCCGTTGTCAGCACGATGACCAGCACAACGACAAGAAGGAGAACGGGAATGGCGATGTATAATTTTCTATTTCCTTTCATGACTTGGTAATCAGTGGGTGATCAAGAGCCGCTCAACGAACGGCCAAGCAGGTTCTCGATGTCGAGGTCGGCGTTGACGTATTCGGACAGGACGTTGGTGTAATTGAGCCGGGCTTCCGTAAGAGCCAGTTCGGCATCGTTCACATCGACAACGCTGTGAACACCGTTCTCATAGCTAACCCGCGCAATTCTC
>CBFGYX010000072.1:0-7730 GCA_965653075.1 uncultured bacterium | reverse complement strand
GAGCCTTCTCCACGATCGCCCTTCCACCGGGGTGGATTGCCCAGAAGCCAACCCGCTCCCGTCCGCCCACACACCCGGCCAGCTGATCAACGAACGCCGGCAGATGCTCAGCGATCACCGATGGTACCCGCGCCGACAGCGTCATGTCGAATCCGGTATCACCGATGTTCCATGTCATGTCGTTCATCGAGTCGCCATCCAGCATCGTCTGCGATCCGGCGTACGAAAGACGACCCCGCGCCTCGGGACGTGCGGCGAAGACGGCCGCCGCCGCACCGTCCGCGAACAGCGAGTTGACCACGGCTCGCTCCAACGTGTCATCCACCTTGAAATGCAACGTGCATAGCTCGGCGCAAACGACCAGCACGCGAGCATCCACTACCGACTGACAGAACGCGTGCGCCAGACGCATCGCATTAAATGCCGCGTAGCATCCCATAAAACCAACCAGCGTGCGCTGCGTGCTCGGCCGCATTTCCAGCCGCTTCACCAGCTCGATGTCGAGTCCCGGTGCAAAGAAGCCCGTACAACTCGCCACGACAACGTGCGTGATCTCGCTGGCGGCAATCGCCGCGTCGTCAAGCGCCCGGCGCGCCGCGACTTCGGCCATCGGCACCACATGCCGCCGGTACAGGCTGTTTCGCTCGGCCGTTGACGGCGCCGGCTCAAGCGACCAGTTGCGCCCGAAAAACTCGAAGCGCGACGGGTCGTCCATCATGTAATCCGGGATGCACGTATGCCGATGGTCTATGCCGGACCGGTCGTAGATCGTCTGGATACGATTGCGGATCGGCAGCGGCAGCGACGTCACCTGCGCCATGAACGCTGCCGCCTGCTGCTGCGTACCTTTCGTCGGCGGGTTGGCCGTGGCGATGGATTCGAGGACGGTATATGTCATCGGGCGTTATGCTTGCCACTATATGAGGTATCGCCATGGGTGAGCGTATCCTTCGTCGCCTCACGCTCCTTCGCCTCATCCCACAACTCATCCATCTCCTCGAGCGAGGCGTCGACCGCAGACTTCCCCTCCTCCTTCAGCCGCGCTTCGACGTGCCCGAAGCGGCGCACGAATTTGTCGTTGGTCCGCCGAAGTGCGTTCTCGGGGTTCATCCCGTTCAGCCGGGCGTAATTGACGAGGGAGAAAAGCAGGTCGCCAAATTCTGCTTCCGCCTGTTCAGAAGACGGCGCCTCCGCTACACGCGCGCCGAACTCGCCAATCTCCTCCTGAACTTTCGCCCATGCATCTTCGGGCTCAGGGAAGTCAAACCCAACACCAGCCGCTTTCTCCTGAATGCGCAACGCACGCAGCAACGACGGCATACTTCCCGGCACGCCATCGAGAACCGACCGGCGGCCTTTCTCCGTCATTTTTATCTCTTCCCAGTTGCGTAGCACCTCAGCCGTGCCGTCCACCGGTCGATCTCCAAACACGTGCGGATGGCGGCGGATGAGCTTCTCCGTCTCGCGCCGAATCACTCCTTCCAGGTTAAATGAGCCGTTCTGCTCAGCGATGACCGAGTGAAAAACCACATGGAGCAAAACATCACCAAGCTCCTTCTCAAGCTCCCCCCAGTCTGCACGGTCGATGGCTTCCAGCGCCTCATAGGCTTCCTCAATCAACAAGTGCTTGACCGATTCATGCGTCTGCTCGCGATCCCACGGGCAGTCGCGGCGCAGTTGCCGGACGATCGCCACAAAATCCGCGTAGGCCTCGACAGCCGACGGCTTCTCCGCGAACTCGGGATCGTAAATCTTATTGGCGGGCATGTGTGACCTAACGAGGTTTCGAGAAGTTGCTGAGGAATGCGGCTCGGGTAAGCTGCTGTGGTATTCCTGCCTCACGGATAACGTTTCCATCATCATGTGACACATACTTGTCACCGGGGGAAACTAAATTGTCTGGAAATACCACGGGCGGGGTTACGTAGAGCTCCTCGCTGAGTCTTATCGTACGAGCGCTCGAGGTACAGTCATCGATGCATCTCCTGGTATTCGGACAGGAAAGGCCGGTCGCACGGCGGACTCATGTTGAAGCCAGGAAAATATCACATCACCAATTGCACAAGGAGGTGTAATCATGGCACGAGGAGTAAACAAGGTCATTCTCATCGGTAATCTGGGTCAGGATCCGGAGCTGCGCTATACGGGCAACGGAACCGCGGTATGTAACATGCGCCTGGCCACAAACGAGTCGTACAAGGACAGCAGCGGCGAATGGGTTGACCGCACGGAGTGGCACAACGTCGTAACCTGGGCACGTTTGGCCGAGATTTGTGGTCAGTATCTGAAGAAGGGCTCGATGGTCTATTTCGAGGGCTCGCTTCAGACGCGCTCGTGGGAAGACCGCGACGGCAACACGCGCTACACCACGGAGGTCAAGGCGCAGGAAATGCAGATGCTCGACTCGCGCGGTTCATCTGACGGCGACTACGGCTCGTCGGGTGGCGGTTATAATCAGCAGGCGCAGAATGCGAACCGGGGCGGTGGCAGTCGGGGTAAAGAACCGGTGGCCAGTGACGACACGTTCTCGGCAGACGACGACCTACCGTTCTAATATCCACGCAACCCGCACGCCGGTGGGGTGTTGGCGGTGTCTCGCGAGAGGCACCGCCTTTTTCTTTATGTGCCGTTCCGAACGCAGTTTCGTATTTTTGCCAGCTTGAGCCGGTTCTGGACCTGTATCTTCGCAGATGAGGTGCAGAATACAGACCCAAATCCATTTACATCTGACTGTTAGATGACGCATCCGACTCAAACCGTATCACGAACGGTATCGGAAGAGAATTCCTTCGATCGGTATCTGTCGGACTATAAGTCGACGCTCCGTCACGTGTTTGCAAACCGGGGTGACATTGAGCGCCTCAGCTTGAATCGCGGGATGCCTCCCTATATGATGCGCGAGATCTTTTCGCGCAACCCGCTGGCCGCCTTCGTGCCCACGGAATACGGCGGTCGTGGGATCAAACCGTACGAATGCCAGGCCGTCCTTGCCGCTTCGTCGTATGAGTCTCTTGCATTGTCGCTCACGGTCGGCATCAACGGCGCGCTGTTCCTGCAGCCCGTCGCGAAGTACGGTGTTGAGGAAAAGCGTCGTCATGTCTTCCGCCGTGTGCTGCAGGATAAACACATGGGCGGCCTGATGATTACCGAGCCAGGTCATGGCTCTGATGCCCTCGGCATGCAGACACGCTACCGCTCTCTTGAAGGCGGCGGCTACCACATCAAGGGATTGAAGCACTGGGCCGGCCTTACCGGCTGGGCCGACTTCTGGCTGTTGACGGCGCGCCGGGCAGACGCCGACGGCCAGCTGTCGCGCGACATCGACTTCTTCATCTGCGACGTCAACGACCCGGACCAGCACATCGAAGTCGAGGAGGTTTTCGAGAACCTCGGTCTGTATATGATTCCGTACGGCCGCAACCGCATCGACGTACGCGTTCCCGAAAGCAGCCGTCTGCAGCCCAAATCGACGGGCATCAAGATGATGCTCGACCTGCTGCACCGCAGCCGTACGCAGTTTCCGGGAATGGGCATGGGGTTCCTGCAGCGCATTCTCGATGAGGCCATCGAACACTGCCGCAGCCGCGAAGTCGGCGGCTCACCGCTTACGAGTTACGATCAGGTGCAAGCGCGTCTGGCGAAGCTGCAGGCATCGTATACGATTTGCGGTGCGATGTGCACGTATACGAGCGAGCACGCGGGCCTCGAACACGATATGTCGAAGGATGCCGTGTCGGCCAATGCCATCAAGAGCGTCGTGACCGACCTCATGCACGATGCGTCGCAATCGCTGCTGCAACTCGTCGGCGCCAAGGGCTACCGCCTCGACCACGTTGCCGGACGCTCGCTTGTGGATAGCCGCCCGTTCCAGATTTTCGAGGGGTCGAACGATATCCTTTATCAACAGATATCGGAAGGCGTGCTGAAGTTCATGCGGAAGGCGAGGGAGAGAAACCTCCTGTCGTACCTCAAATCATACAAGCTCACCGAGCGCGTGGCCGACATGTTCAAGGACTCCCTTAACATGAACGTCGACCTCCAGCTCAGCCAGCGCAAGCTCGTCGACCTCGGCCGGGCGATCGGCCGCATGGTGTCGATGGACTTTGTTGTTGAGCTTGGCGAGCGGGGCTTCCGCAGCGACCTCGTCAGCAACGCGCTGGAGACGATGCGCCGCGATGTCGAGATGCTGATGACGAATTACCGCCTCGCCGCCGACACGGCCGTCGTCGAAGATTATGAAGCCGAGAGCGGCTGGCTGGATTACGTGCGGAAGTAGCCCCTCCGTGGGCGATCGCTCGCGGTGAGCTTGGATTTCGTCACCTGAAAGACCACAGGTAAACCGACGGCGGCGATTCATATGCCGCCATCCCGACGATCCTGTCGTCACGTATGTCAAATCGACGTACGGGACGTGTCCGTGTCATCGTGACGCGCTACCTACCGCCTCCCCACCACCAGCATCGCCACCGTTGCCACAGGTGCCAGTAAGGTTGATGCGATGAGACCGCCCGTCACGGTGACGGCGAGGCCGAGCCAGAATTCGCCGGCCGACGGGAAAACAATGAGCGGCAGGAGACTCGCCGTGGTACTAAGCGTCGTCGTCCACATTGGGCGCAGGCGCTCACGCACCGACAGTCGGATCAGGAGCGCAGATGACGTCGTGGGACGAAGGGTGCGGAGTTGCCGGAATCGGTCCGTGAGAAGTATCGAATCGTTAACCGCAATCCCAATGAGCAACACCGTCCCAATGAAGGCGCCTTCGGCAAAATTGACGCCTGACCAGAGGAAGCCCAGCCCGAGCCCCACGGCCGCAAGTGGTACGCTCAGCATAACCACCAGCGGCAGCTTCCACGATTCAAAGACCGCCGCTGTGATCAGAAACACGAGCCCGATCGTTGCCAGGAGCACCCAGCCGACGGCTCGTGTCGTGTCGGCGGTAAAGAAGCTGAGCGACGTTCGGTCGAGGCGATAGCCTGCCGGAAGTGCGAAGGCCTCGAGTTCCTGCTGGAGGAACTCATTGCCCATCCTGAACGGCCCGCGGTAGTCGATCGACACGTAGCGGCGGTACTGCTGGTTGTATCGTTCGATGGCACCGGGCGAAGTCTCGACCGTGTAGGGCGCGAGCGCGGCCAGTTGCAGGTGGGTGCTGTCGCGCGCCAGGAGCGGCCGTTCAACGAGCATCGCCACATCGGTCTCTTCGGCACCGCTCACCACGATCCGCACCGGCATGCGCACCTCGCGCTCGAGATCGGCAAAAAACGTCGGGAAGCGGGTTGCGAGTACCGGCCTGAGGACGGACGCCACCTCCATCGCCGAGGCACCGGACCGCAGCGAGGCATCGGCATCCCACCGAAAACGCAGCACCTCGCGCGTATCCTGAAATCCGAATCGCCCTGCATTCGTGTTCACATCGGCGACGCGCGGATTACGCTTCAGGCGCGCCGCGAACGCATCCGTGAGCGCCTCCAGATCCTCGTAACTCGGACCGAACGCTTCGACCGTGAGGCCGGATATGTTCATCCCACTTCCACTGTAATATCCCATCGGCAGAAGCCCCCCGACGGAGACGGTAATCCCCGCCAGGCGGGTGGCGTGCCCGATGAGCCGTTCCCGCAATAAATAGGGTTCCGCGTCCGATAGCGCGTCGTCGTGGAACTGGACGCGGAGCTGAGCCACACGCTCGGTGCTGAGGGCGATCGTCCGGCTGACCGACGGCGACGCCAGGGCCTCCGTTTCGAACCGCCGCAGCAGCTCGTCGGCGCGTTCAACCGGATTGCCCGGCGGAAAGCGGAGCATCACCGAAACCTCGGGGCGCGGATCGTAATCCCACCGGTCGCCGAACGTCGTCTCGTCGAAGAACGGCTTGAGGACACCGCCGATTTTGGGCTCCAGCCACGAACGGGTACTGCGGACGACCTCGTTCCCCATCACATCGTTGTATAAATGCGCAAGACGCACCTGCGGATGATGCTCGGGCTGGTCGTCCGGGATAGTAACGGAGGCGGGCACAGCCCAGAGCGGGATGCCGATGGCATCCCACCGAAAACGCAGCACCTCGCGCGTATCCTGAAATCCGAATCGCCCTGCATTCGTGTTCACATCGGCGACGCGCGGATTACGCTTCAGGCGCGCCGCGAACGCATCCGTGAGCGCCTCCAGATCCTCGTAACTCGGACCGAACGCTTCGACCGTGAGGCCGGATATGTTCATCCCACTTCCACTGTAATATCCCATCGGCAGAAGCCCCCCGACGGAGACGGTAATCCCCGCCAGGCGGGTGGCGTGCCCGATGAGCCGTTCCCGCAATAAATAGGGTTCCGCGTCCGATAGCGCGTCGTCGTGGAACTGGACGCGGAGCTGAGCCACACGCTCGGTGCTGAGGGCGATCGTCCGGCTGACCGACGGCGACGCCAGGGCCTCCGTTTCGAACCGCCGCAGCAGCTCGTCGGCGCGTTCAACCGGATTGCCCGGCGGAAAGCGGAGCATCACCGAAACCTCGGGGCGCGGATCGTAATCCCACCGGTCGCCGAACGTCGTCTCGTCGAAGAACGGCTTGAGGACACCGCCGATTTTGGGCTCCAGCCACGAACGGGTACTGCGGACGACCTCATTCCCAATCACATCGTTGTATAAATGCGCAAGACGCACCTGCGGATGATGCTCAGGCAGGTCGTCCGGGATAGTAACGGAGGCGGGCACAGCCCAGAGCGGGATGCCGATGAGGAGGGCCAGCGCTAGAAGCGTTGTTTTCGGAAATCGGGCTACCACGCGGTAAGGTGCTGCGGATGCCCGTTTAATCCATCGAACCGGTCGGCGGTATTCGGGAGGCGGGAGAAAACGCGTCAGGACTGGTACCAGGAGCGCGGCGCTGACGAGCGACGTCGCGAGCGTGAGGCCGACGAGGATTCCGAAAGGCAGGAAGAGACTGCGGAGCTCACCACTCAAATACACCAGCGGCAGGATGATCGCGATGGTGGTCAGCGTGCCGCCCAGCAGCGGAATCCACACGGCTCGAAGCGCCTCGTAGGTCGCCGCGGCATCGAGATCGAGCCCGCGCAGGCCGGCAGCCGCGAAGCGCTCGCGCTGCACGAGGATCTGTTCGACCATCACCACGCTGTTGTCGATCAAGAGGCCGAAGACGAGTACCAGTCCGGCGATGGTCAGCAGATTGAGCGTGAGGCCGAGCGGGCCCAGCAGCCAGAGGGCGGCCGCGAGCGAGACGCCGACGCTGAACAGCACTACGGCCGCCGCGCGCACCCCGCGGAGCATAAAGAGCAGCACGAGCACAACGAACGCGAATCCGAGGCCTCCGAGCAGGGCCAGTTCGTCGAGCTCCTTCCGCACCGACTCACTGCGGTCATCCGCCACGACGATGCGGGCGTTGGGCGGGAGCTCGGCGCGCAGTTCATCGAGGCGGATTTCCACCTCCTTCGCCGTCTCGATCATGTGGCTGCCGCGTGCCCGTTCGATGGTCAGCGTGATCACGCTCTGCCCGTCGATCCGGCTGATCGAGCGAAGCGGCGCTGGTCCCAGCTCCACGCCCGCCACATCAGCCAGACGGATAGGTCGTCCCTGATCAACCGGCGGCCGGACGATCAGACGGCGCAGGTTGTCGACGCGGTCCTCGGATGGGCGGAAGAGCAGCAAGGCCTGGCCACGCTCCCGGAAGCGGCCGTACACGTCGTCGCGCAAAGCATCGCCGAGCGCGAGCTGGACGTCTGCGGCAGTGC
>CBFGYX010000071.1:0-7737 GCA_965653075.1 uncultured bacterium | reverse complement strand
CCGCACCCCCTTTGCCGCTTCGAACCGTGATAGTGACGTAGTCGACGAATTTCATAGCGGGTATAACCGGTCTGGCTGAGAAGAGTCTCTCGCCCAATATAAACCTCTGTAGCCACGCAAGTACCCGAGTGGCTCGCAATTGCAATGCGCACCGGCGAAAGCGCACGCACACTTCGCTCGGCTTCAAGACGCACGCAAGGAACGGGTATAACGCAAGCCGCCGCAAGCCGCCACACTCATCCCGCGCGCACCACTTCGACGCTCGGTAGCGTCTGTCATCTCAGGCAGCGTGGGGATTCTTCCACACGCGCCGATACCAGTACAGCGGGAGGGTAAGTATCCCCGCCCCGCAAAGTCCGACTACCCACATCGCCTGCGCCCACGTAATCATCGACGGGTCCCGAAGCACCTGCACGACGAACAGCACGACGAGCCCCATCCCCAGCAACATGGCGACGATGAGGGCGACGATAGTCGCCGGAAGGGTATCGATGGAACCACCGGCGTTCTGCCCGTACCGAAGCCAGGTCTGGAAGGCGATGAGACTGATCACGGGCGCGAATGCCGCAATCCCCAGAACAATTTTGCCTTTGCGATTCATGATAAAGAGATGGCATCCGTGAGTTTACCTCCCAATATACAGTCCGCGCATCTGCTATCTTCTGTCCCTCTTTTGCCACACTCGATCAGTACGTGAAGCACATCATCATCTATACCGACGGCGCCTGCAGCGGCAACCCCGGCCCGGGCGGTTGGGCGGCTATTCTGCGATATGGCACGCTCGAACGTGAGGTTTCGGGCGGCGCGCCGGAGACCACGAACAACCGGATGGAACTCACCGCGGCCCTCGAAGCGCTCCGCGCGCTGAAAGAGCCGTGCCGCGTTGACCTCCACACCGACAGCGCCTACATGCACCGGGCATTCACCGAGCGATGGCTCGACCGCTGGCAACGCAACGGATGGAAGACGGCGTCGAAGAAACCCGTCGAGAACCAGGACCTGTGGGAAGGCCTTCTCGAGCAGGCAAAGCGCCATCAGATTAAATGGATCAAGGTGAAAGGCCATGCCGACGACGAGATGAACAACCGGGTCGACCGGCTCGCCGTGGCGGCGATGAAGCCGTTCAAGAAGGTCGCGGGTTGATCGCGGCGCGCCTTTCTCAGAAACGTCGTAATTGATTCCGCTGAATGCCTCTGCCAAACAGCGAACAAGCGTGCGTCCCACCTGAGAAGCTCACCGGCTACCTCCTCTCCGAAACCCATGTTACCGGCAAACCGGGGGCGGTTCAGCCGCGATGAAACGCCCTTCTCAAATCGTAACTTGTGACAAAAGTCCACACACTGACTTCGATTAAATATCAGAGGGCGACGGCGTAGTACCCCGTTTGAAGTGGGATGGCATTCAGCCATCGAAATTTCCGCACATGCAGCAACAAGTCCGCCCGCCAACAGACTCATCAAGTACCGAGATGATACCTCTCAGTCAAGCTGCCGCCTAATCATCCCCCGCGCCGCCGTGGCTTCGATGTAGGCGGCTTCAAACGCATCGGCCTGTACCTCGCGGACGGCCACGCGTAGCTTCGTCGTGGTGCCGTAATCTGAATCCACGACGGGTGCGTCGAATCTCGACAGCGCCTGCATCGCGGCGGAGGTGTCGGCGTAGTCGAATTCGAGGTCGAACGTTACGCGGCGGATGCGCGTCTCGATGCGAGAAATGTCGAGCACTCCGGCAGCGGCATCGCCGTAGGCGCGGATGAGTCCGCCGGTGCCGAGTTTCGTGCCGCCGTAGTACCGCGTCACGACGACGAGCGTGTTGATGAGCTCCCGCCCCTCGATCTGGCGCAGTATTGGCGCGCCGGCCGTTCCGGAAGGCTCGCCGTCGTCGTTGAATCGGAACGTGTCGGCGTCGATCCGATACGCCCAGCAATGGTGCGTTGCGGCGTGCTCGCGGCGACGTATGACATCGATGCGGCTCAGCGCGTCATCCACATCCTCCACCCCAAACGCTTCGGCGATAAAACGCGAGCCTTTGATCTTCAGCTCATGGACAAAGGCACCCCTGACGAACCGATCGGCCTCACCCACCGTCAGCCCTCGATTTCGGTCACCAGCTGGATTTCGCGCAGCACGCCCTGCACGCGGAAACACTCCTCGAAGGTGCCCTCGTAAACCATCGCTTTGCCGCGCGTGTGTACCTCCCACGCCTTCTTCTCGGCGTGCGCCGTCGTGCAGCCCGTCGCTTTTACGAGCTGCGTGATGACCTCATCAAAGGTGTGGATGTCATCATTATAGAGGATGACGCGCCACGGGGAGTCGAGGCTTTCATCGACGTCTTCCGCAACGGCAACATCGACATCCGGCGCAGCGGGCGCGGCCGGACTCCTGCCTGGATCGGCACCGACGAACGGCATAGTATTCAAATCCTGACCTGAATTACAGCGTGCGGATACTTACGCGGCGACGCCCGAGGGTTCCAGTGTGATCGTGTAGTCCTCGACAACAGGGTTTGCCAGCAGCTTGCGGCATGCGTCATCCGCGATCTTGCGCGCGTCGTCTTCTTCGCCCGCGTCGATCCAGAGCTCGACGACTTTCCCCATCCGGACTTGCTCAATCGCGTCGAAACCAAGCTGGGTGAGGGCTTCATGGGTCGCTTTGCCCTGCGGGTCGAGAATGGATGGGCGGAGTGTGATGTGTATGGATGCTTTGAACATAATCGCGCTGGGTGAATCGGTGTCGGGAAAGGTGGAAGCCCGGAAGATAACGGGCTGGGACTCAACACTTCTGGCAGATGCCGTCAATCCGTTTCGACCGGTGCGTCGCGGATGGCGCGGGCAACCATGTACATGGCCCGACCAATACCGATCAGGGTGTAGACAGACAAAACGATGAGCAGCCCCACTTGCCATGAAATCGCAATCACGACCGCGGCGAGGAAGAACATCAGCGACTTCTTCGGACGGTTACGGATGTAGCTCGGTGATGGCTTTGGAATGCTGTCGAAAGGGATGTTCGAGATCATCAGGAACGACAGCACGAAGACGATGGGGATGAGCGCCGAGACATCCGGCGACTCCACCTGCGGCACGGCCAGCTCCTGTGAGAAGTTCAGAATCAGCGCCACCACGAACACAGCGGCAACCGGTATCGGCATCCCCACGAAATACTCCTTCTTCTCGCCGTCGAACGTCATGTTGAACCGGGCGAGGCGAACGGCACCGCAGATGGCGGGCATAGCGGCCACGATCAAACCGAGGACGCCAAACTGATCGAGTCCGAACGCATAGAGCAGCACCGACGGCGCGACGCCGAAGGAGACGATATCAGCGAGGGAGTCGAGCTCGACGCCGAAGTCGCTCGTGGCATTTGCGAGACGCGCCATCATGCCGTCGAGCGCGTCGAAAAATCCGGCAAGCACGATAAGCCAGCACGCATAATCGAAACGGCCTTCGAGGACCTGGGTGATGGCCAAAAATCCGCTGAAGAGATTCATCAGCGTGAAGAACGACGGCACAGCAACGCGGGGGTTGCCGCGCGGCCGCCCCTGGCGCGTTCGCCGATAGGCGCTCAATTGTGCAGGCAACGTGCGTCCGCTACCGGGTGCCTGCGCCTGACGCCACCGCCGGAGTCTCGGCATCAGTTCCGCCCCACTTCTGTTTCGGCGCGATCGGCATCGACGGGCACTGATGGAAGCCGACCGAGTATCGTCTCGCCCGCCACCGTGCGGGCGCCCACCACTACATCGATCGTCGACTCCGGCGGCACCAGGATGTCCATCCGAGACCCGAACTTGACGATGCCGAACCGCTCACCGGCAACGACTTCGTCTCCTACCTTGATGTGGTAGACGATCCGCCGCGCCACCGCACCGGCAATCTGTTTGTACAGCACGCGCGCGCCGGAGGGATGCCGCACGCCGATCTGCGAGCGCTCGTTTTTCTCACTCGCCTTCGGGTGCCAGGCCACCAGATAATCGCCCGGCACGTACTCGTCGTACTCCACCACGCCGTCGACCGGGTTCCGATTGACGTGCACATTTAGCGGTGACAGAAAGATCGACACCTGTTTTGCGGGACCTTTCAAATAAAGCGAGTCCTGCACCTCCTCCACCAACACAACCTTGCCGTCGGCCGGGGCCAGAATCATATCTCCACCGACCGCGCCGTCGGGCGTGGTTCGCTCGGGGTCACGAAAAAACCACAGCGTGAAACCCATCGCGGCAATCGCAATCGCGAACAGCATCGCGCGGAGGACCGGCCCGACAAACATGCCGACCACAATGAGTACAACGGCGAGGACCGCGGTCACTCCGATAATCAGATATCCTTCTTTTGCGAACACGTGAGACCGAAACCAGGGTGAGGTTCTATCGTTGCTCAGCGCCCGGGCAAGATCAGCGCCCGCCGCTCCGAATGTAGAGATCCAAACTTACGTGATGGGACGCGTTTCGTTCTATACCCTGGGATGTAAACTCAACTTTGCCGAGACCGGAGCCATCCAGCGCGATTTCGAGGCGCGGGGCTTTGACGTCGTGCCGTTCGGCGAGCGCTCCGATGTGACGGTGATCAATACCTGCACCGTTACCTCGGAAGCTGAGAAGAAGGCGCGCAACATCATTCGACGGGCGGTACGCGCTAACCCGGATGGCTTTGTGGCCGTGACGGGATGCTACGCCCAGATCCGCCCGGAAGAAATCGCAGAGATCCTTGGCGTTGACGTCGTGCTGGGGTCGAATGAGAAATTCCGCCTCTTCCAGATCGTCGATGAGTTTTCAAAACGCGATGAGACCCAGGTTGCGGTCTCGTGTATCGACGACGTCAACGTATTCGGACCGGCATACTCATCCACCGAGCGCACGCGCGCGTTCCTGAAGGTTCAGGATGGATGCGACTACACGTGCTCATTCTGCACCATCCCTCAGGCACGCGGACGCAGCCGCTCGCAATCCATCGAGGCGTGCGTTCGCCAGGCGCATGAGCTGGCTGAGCAGGGCTTCCGCGAAGTCGTGCTCAGCGGCGTCAACATCGGACTGTTCGGTGAGGACTCAGGAACGAATCTTCTGCAGCTCGTCCGTGAGCTTGACCGCGTCGACGGTATTGCGCGCTACCGGATCTCCTCGATCGAGCCCAACCTGCTGACCGACGATATCATCGACTTTGTCGCGTCATCGCGCGCGTTCCAGCCGCATTTCCACATCCCACTGCAGAGCGGAGACGATTACGTGCTCGGCCGGATGCGTCGCCGCTATCGCCGCGATGTGTACGCCGCGCGCGTCGAGCGTATCAAGCACGCGATGCCGCATGCGTGCATCGGCGTCGACGTGATTGTGGGCTTCCATGCCGAAGACGAGGCGCGATTCGAGAATTCGTACAACTTCATCGCCGACCTGCCCGTCTCCTACATCCACGCCTTCACCTATTCCGAGCGGCCAAACACCGTGGCGGTCAACGCACCCGAACGTATCGGCCACCCGCCCGTCCCAAAACAAGAACGCTCGCGCCGCAACCGCCGCCTTCGTCTGCTCTCGCAGAAGAAAACACACGAGTTCTACCTGCAAAACATCGGCAGTCAGCGGCCCGTTTTATGGGAGGGTGCAGATTTTGCCGGCCGGATGCATGGCTTTACCGACAATTACGTGAAGGTCAGCCGAGAATTCGATGCCGATCGCGACGGCGTCATCGAGCCCGTCGTGCTCGATCACCTGGCCGACGACGGTACGGTTGCCACGGCCGAAGTCGCCAAGGCCGACCTCCAGTTGCCCGTCCTCAGTTAGCGAAGGCGTACGACAGCGCGAGGGCGGGTGATCGCGACGGTGGACGATCACGAGGATAGGACGCGAACGACAAAAGGCTGACGCCTCGGCGAGGCATCCCGACCTACACAATCACCAAAAACGAAAAACCAACAACTACAAACCAACAACCAACAACCAAAAACCGACCTTTTAGTACCGAGGGCGGGGCTCGAACCCGCACGGAGCTATCGCTCCAACGGATTTTAAGTCCGTTGCGTCTACCTATTCCGCCACCCCGGCACGAGTGCAAGACCGTTCTACGAACAATCGCTCACGCTGCGGCTGCCAAACTATCCAGCCGCACTGTACAGGTCAAGATAATACATGGGCGGGTGTAACTGTTGCAGAGAGCCACGTCAAGCTCTCGCAGATTTCGTTTATTCTGAGCCTTCACCCGGTATTGCGCGCTACCGGATCTCCTCGATCGAGCCCAACCTGCTGACCGACGATATCATCGACTTTGTCGCGTCATCGCGCGCGTTCCAGCCGCATTTCCACATCCCACTGCAGAGCGGAGACGATTACGTGCTCGGCCGGATGCGTCGCCGCTATCGCCGCGATGTGTACGCCGCGCGCGTCGAGCGTATCAAGCACGCGATGCCGCATGCGTGCATCGGCGTCGACGTGATTGTGGGCTTCCATGCCGAAGACGAGGCGCGATTCGAGAATTCGTACAACTTCATCGCCGACCTGCCCGTCTCCTACATCCACGCCTTCACCTATTCCGAGCGGCCAAACACCGTGGCGGTCAACGCACCCGAACGTATCGGCCACCCGCCCGTCCCAAAACAAGAACGCTCGCGCCGCAACCGCCGCCTTCGTCTGCTCTCGCAGAAGAAAACACACGAGTTCTACCTGCAAAACATCGGCAGTCAGCGGCCCGTTTTATGGGAGGGTGCAGATTTTGCCGGCCGGATGCATGGCTTTACCGACAATTACGTGAAGGTCAGCCGAGAATTCGATGCCGATCGCGACGGCGTCATCGAGCCCGTCGTGCTCGATCACCTGGCCGACGACGGTACGGTTGCCACGGCCGAAGTCGCCAAGGCCGACCTCCAGTTGCCCGTCCTCAGTTAGCGAAGGCGTACGACAGCGCGAGGGCGGGTGATCGCGACGGTGGACGATCACGAGGATAGGACGCGAACGACAAAAGGCTGACGCCTCGGCGAGGCATCCCGACCTACACAATCACCAAAAACGAAAAACCAACAACTACAAACCAACAACCAACAACCAAAAACCGACCTTTTAGTACCGAGGGCGGGGCTCGAACCCGCACGGAGCTATCGCTCCAACGGATTTTAAGTCCGTTGCGTCTACCTATTCCGCCACCCCGGCACGAGTGCAAGACCGTTCTACGAACAATCGCTCACGCTGCGGCTGCCAAACTATCCAGCCGCACTGTACAGGTCAAGATAATACATGGGCGGGTGTAACTGTTGCAGAGAGCCACGTCAAGCTCTCGCAGATTTCGTTTATTCTGAGCCTTCACCCGCTCTGACCACAAGGATGCCGCGTCCCGACGAACTTCAGCGTGCGCTTCAAGGCGTCTTGGCCGAAATCAAAGCTCGGGCGCACGTGCCGTACTCAAACGAGCCGCGTGCGTGTGTTCTCGTGCTGTCCGACGGCGCCTTGATCGCCGGGGCGCGCGTTGAAAGCGCCTCATTTTCGCTGACGATCCCCGAGCTGATCAATGCATTCTCGACGGCGGCAGCGCTTGGTCGCCACGATGCCGTCGCCGTGGTTTCCTCATCTGATTTCCGGGATGAAGATACAGCCTTTCTCGCACATACGTTCGCAGGCGGACTCGAACTGATCGGCGCACGAATCGCTGTGGTGACAGGGGCCTCGCTTCCGAACCCCGGCGACTTCGTGGAGCCGTTCCTGACCATCGAATCGGGTATGCCGCCGATGGAAGCCGCGCGCCGTCTTGCCAACCGGGCGGTG
>CBFGYX010000070.1:0-7813 GCA_965653075.1 uncultured bacterium | reverse complement strand
GAGGAAACGCCCTGGTGGGATCGGGGACGATGGGCGCGAGCGTGCCGTCGTAGTCGAGAAAAAGTATGGGCGAGGATGGGATGGGGATGTCGTCGGAGGTCATACGTCGGATTCTTCCGATGGCACGAGAGAGTCGAGAAATGTGCGCGCCCAGACGTGGACATCGAGCGAGCGAACGGTCCGCCTGAGACGTTGCATCCGCTGCTCACGCTCGTCGCGAGGCATTTCGAGCGCTTCCTTGAGCGTAGCGACCATGCCGCGCTGGTCGAACGGGTTCACCTGCAGCGCCTCGGGCATAAGATAGGCCGCGCCGGTGAGTTCAGACAGGACGAGGACGCCCTTCGTGTTCGCCGCGATATATTCCTGGGTGACGAGGTTCATACCGTCGCGCCATGGCGTGATGAAGGCTACGTCGGCCGCACGGTAAAACGTACAGAGTTCTTCTTGCGTGTAGGTGCGGTATCGGTAGTGCACAGGAACCCAGTCGTCCTGCGCGAACTGCCCATTGATGCGGCCGACGATCTCGTCGACATCACGCTTGAGACTGCGATACGATGCCACCTGGGTGCGGCTGGGCGTCGCGATCTGGACGAAGCCGATGCGCCTGTGGTACCGCGGGTTCTGGTGCAGAAATGTCTCGAAAGCCTCGAGCCTCGAGAGAATCCCCTTGGTATAATCCAGGCGGTCGACGCCGACGATGATCTGCTCGACGCCGAGATCGTGGCGAAGCTGAGCGGCTGCCGAATCGCAGTCCGAGCGCATATTATCGAAAGCTTCGGTGTCAATGCCTATCGGATGCGCTTCGACCCGGACGGTGCGCCCTTCCCATTCGACTGTGCCGTCGCCCGTTCGCGCGCCGAGCAACACGCGCGCACTTTCAAGAAAATTGTCGACGTACTCGTTGACATGGAAGCCGATCAAATCGCTGCCGAGCAGGCCCGCCAGTAACTCCCGCGACCACGGCAGAATCCGGAAAACTTCCATCGCCGGCCACGGAATGTGCCAGAAATGAGAGATCATGGCGTCGGGCCGGGCCTGACGTATGTACTGCGGCGCGAGCATCAGGTGGTAGTCTTGGATCCAGATCAAATCGCCGTCACAATATTCGTCGACGACGGCATCGGCAAATCGCCGATTGACCGCCCGGTAGACGTCCATGTAGCCCGGATTGAGCTCCAGGTGGTGCGTCATATAGTGCGATACCGGCCACAGCACCCGGTTCGCCATCCCGTAATAGAACTTATTGATCTCATCGTCCGACAGCGCCACCCGCCGAAGCAACAGCGTCGGATCATCCTCGGGAAAAAACTGACGATCGGGGGTCTCCGCGTCGCGTTCCTTCGACGCCACCCAGACGCCGCCCTGCTGCTTCAGGACCGGCAGTAATGCCGTGGCCAGGCCTCCCACCGAAGGAGCCCAACCGTCATCCGTTTTCCGGACCGGTGCTCGGTTTGCTGCAATGATGACTCGCAAATTGCTCGTCTGCTTTTATTTGGGATGGATGAAAATAATTCCTGGATGACGGCGTCCGGCAATGTCGCCGCTTCTTCCGTAGAATCCCGGAAGCGCTAACGGTCGAAGACGCTCCGACCCTCCTCGCCGAAGGTATCTCCGGACACTCCGCCTGCCCCGCCTCCTTGATCCACTCTGGCTCCTCTAACCACTTCCTCGTATCGGCTCCCCGCCCCGGCGGGCACGGTCCATTCATACCCCGAGATGCAGGCGGGGTTTATGCGCGGGCATGCTCATGTGCGGCGCACGTGGTAACTAATCTGGCAGGAATCACGGAGCGCAGCCCGGCGCGTCGACGTCTACCATCTCCCTGACGCGGGACATGCTTCCAAAAACTCCTCGCCCGTTCTCCACGTGTTCGATAACGTTGGGGATTTCACCCGGCGCCAGTCCGCCACCCTGTTGCCCGGAGTGAGAGCGGACGAAGTCGTAGAGGTTATCGTCGATCGCGCTAATGGTGATCAACGACGGGCCGTAGAACGTGATCGAGATCCAGGGGAGGCGAAGTGTGATGGTGCCGTCGTCGTTGCGGAAGTTGGCCTCACTGACGGGCGGGCTCGAGTTGCGGACGAAGTCTTCGATGGTTGCGCCCTCTTCGATCAGACGGCGGTAGAATGCGATCAGATTATCGTACGTCGGCTCCTGCGCCTCGGCCGTCATGATGTACGTGATCTGCTTTTCGTCATCGCGCTCGATGCCCGTGAAGACCCACTCAAACTGTTCATCACAACGATAAGGCAGTGAATGCTCGGTGCGCCGGAGCGTGCTGAACGGCCGCGGAACGACCGTCTCTGCCGTGATCACCTCGTCGGAGTTCGGCGGACGCGCTTCGAGCCGGTAGCGCCTCCCTCCCTCCACAACATGATCGGTAGTCGAACGATAGATGCCGGGCCAGTTGGGATCCTCCCGATAAGCAGAAGTCAGAACGGCGTTGCCGTCATCATCGAGCAGCGACACGGTGACGAGCGCATCGCTGACAGCGTTCGAAAAGATGTCCCACGTGCCGTCGAGCGGCTCGGTGCGCGTGACACGGACCTGCGAAAGTGTCTCATTTGCGACGAGATATCCCTCGACGACGTAGTCGTCCCGGTAGCGCTCATCCGAAAGATTGTCACAGCCTGCTGAAAACAGCACGCACACGAGCGCCGTCAGCAACAGAGCGCCCCATCCTCCACGGGCGTTGACGCGTGGCTTCCCTTCCGAGAGCTGATATCCATTAAGAGCGCGCATCAAAAATCGATCGTCAACGAGATGTTTGGGATGGGGACGGGGATCTGCGGAATCGTATTGCGCTTTATCCTGTCTTCCTCGAACTCGAAGAAGTAAAACCAGATGTTCTCGCGCGCATAGGCGTTGATCACCTGAAGTTGGAGCTCGTACTCCGCGAAGCCGAAGAAGCCGGCGCGGCGCGTGAGGCCGAGGTCGAGCCGGTGATAGACCGGCAGGCGCCGGTTGTTGTACCGCGTGACGAGGACTTCCCTCCCGCCGACGAAAGGATCATCGACGGTGGCATAATGCCCGAGGGGCTCGGTGTACGCCTGGCCCGTGCCCAGAGTAAACGCTGCGGTGGCGCGCCAGCTTTTCGACAAGCGATAAAAGCCGACAAGGTCGATGTCGTGCGTGCGATCGTATTTCGGGGCGTAGTACTCGCCGTTGTTCACGTCGGCAAAACGCCTCCGGGTCACGCCGAACGTATATCCCACAAATCCGGTGAAACGGCCGCGCGTCTTGTCGGCGAAAAGTTCGAGGCCGTACGCGTACCCTTCCCCGAACCGAAACAGGTCGCGGTATGGAAGTCCGGATGCGTCGACGATGAACGGATCCAGATCGAACAGCTGCCGCATCGTTCTTCCATAGACCTCGACGTCGAGATTGTAGCCGCCTGAGAACGTCGTCTTCATCCCCATCCCCACCTGGTCACCATAAGCCGGCGGCACACCCTCGCCCGTGGTCAGCCACAGGTCGAACCCGGAAAAGAGCTCGCTCGTGATCAGCGTCAGGAACTGATTGTAACGGCCGTAGCCCACCTGGAAGCGCGTGAGCTGGTTGGGACGGTATTCGATATTGACCCGCGGCTCGAGCCGGAAGTCATTGCTGGAGCCAAAGTAGTTGCCTCGCAGTCCGACTTGCACCTCAATGCTGCTGCCCAGCGAGATCAGGTCCTCGGCGTAGAATGAGGCGTAGGTACTGGGAAGCTGCTCGGCAAGCGACTCCTGCTGATCGAACGCCTCGTTCAGGGTGAACTCGAATTGCCCGGCGAAGAACCCGGCGCGGAGGCGGTGGATATCCGTCGCGCGGAAGTCGAGGTCGCCGCGGGCCGAGAAGTCGAGCACGAGGTTCTCCCGCGAGAACTCGGTGCCGCCGAGTTCGAATACCGGCTCGGAGAAGTATCGCGAGCCGGCCAGGGAGAACGTCGAGAAGAGCCGCGGCGAAAAGAGATGCACCCACGACACCGCCAGCGTCTGATTGCCGTATGCGATGTCGATGGTGGCGTCGTCGAATAATTGGAGCTGAAGCTTGTCGCGGCCGCCGTAAAATGCAACCGACAGCCGGTCGTCTCTCGACAAATCAAAGTTGACCTTGCCGTTGACGTCGTAGAAATAGAATTGATTGGGAATGCCGTCGATGTCCTGGTTGCGAAGCACGGCGAGGAGTGGCTCGAGCGTGGAGCGGCGGACGGCCAGCATGTAGGACCCGCCACTGAACGGCCCTTCGATCATGGCGCGCGAGGCAAGGAGCCCCACGGACATCGTGCCGTCTAACGACCGACGGTTGCCGTCCTTGTTGTATACGTCGACAACGGAGCCGAGGCGCCCACCGTACTCGGCCGGATAGTTGCCTTTGTAGAGCCTGACGTCCTTGATGGCATCCGGGTTGAACGTCGAGAAGAAGCCGAAGAAGTGGGTCGGGTTGTAGACGGTGTTGCGGTCGAGCAGGATGAGCGTTTGATCGGGGCCGCCGCCGCGGATGTACAGCCCGCTGGAGAAATCAGATGCCGCCTTCACGCCGGGCAGGAACTGGAGCGACCGGAAGACATCAGGCTCGAATACCGTCGGCAGCTCTCGCACCACCTGCGTCTGCAGCCGCGTGCTGCCAATCCTTCGCGCCTCCTCTTCCTCAATCGCATCCGCGGTGACGGTTACCTCATCGATAGCCAGCCCTTCAGGCTGAAGATCAATATCGAGCCTGAGCGTTTGGCCGGCGCCGAGTTCGATCTCGATGACGGCGTCGCGGTAGCCGATGAAGCTCGCAACCACCACATGACGGCCCGGTGGCACGCCGCTGATATTGTAGTAGCCGGACGTATTCGTTGCCGTGCCGATCGACGTCCCGCGCACCACTACGTTCGCCAGGATCATCGTCTCCGCTGTCTCCGCGTCGCGGACGAACCCGCTGATTGTCGTCTGCTGCCCGAAGACCTCCGCCGACCAGAGTGTCAGCAGAAGCAATGCGACCACCAATCGAAAATGAATCATATAAGGTCTCTGGGCTCTGTCTCCTCAATTAATCCCGCTACAGTCGCCGACCTGCACTGTACCGCTGCGTGGTGGCCATTGACGCGTTGCGTTATGCGCGGCTACAAAATCAGGCTTCCGCAGATTTATGAGTGTGTCAGGAGCGGCTCTTCGGCCACCTGCTCTAATAAATTATCGAAGTCCTCTACGTGCGCGCGCCAGTCGAGCCTGGCCGGAATCGACCGCAACGATTCCGCCGGCAGTGGTCTGTCCTTCCCCGACAGAAGTCGCTTGAGGATGTGGAAGAGTTCGTCTTCATCCTCATACAGACACGGTGCATGGAGGAGCGGCCGGTGCAATGCCTCGGGAATGAGTTCGGGATAGCTGACGCGGTTCGGCAGCAGCGGATGGCAGCCGCAGTAGATGGCCTCCATCATGGCGATGCCGAAGAACTCGTGGCGGGCCGTCGAGACAACAATATCCGCCCGGTGGAGCAGGCGGCTGTACTCCTCGAAGTCCTCGGCATAGCCGTAGTGCACGATGCGCTCGGCGTAGCGCTCGAACGCCTGGTCGAACTCCTGCGGCTGCTCGTTAAAATGCTCGCCGGCGAGGATCAACCTGAACGACGCCCCGACGTCATCGAGGCGGTTCATCACCCTGAAAAAGGCGCCGGGATTCTTGTCGTACTCCCAGCGGTGATTCCAGAGTATGATGGGTACGCGTGAGGATGGTTGCCACTCGCGCTGGTAATCCTCCGGGCGGTGTTTGTCGTGCGCGGCGAGGTTGATGCCCAGGTGCAGGACTTCGCTGCGTTCCCGGATGCGCCTGACGGAATTCAGGTGGGTATAGTCCGGAAACATCCGGAGCAGCGCCGGCAGCGCATCGTGGAACGACTTGAAATGATACGTTGAGTTGAAAACAACGCGGTCGGCCGCGAGGCACGACAGGTAGTTGATGTAGGCGTACGTGTAATCTCGCTCTTCGTCGGGCGGCAGCGGATACGTGAGCTGATTTTCGTGGAAGTAGAGCACGACCGGCACATGCGACAGATGCGGCCGTGTCAATGCGATGAAGGCCGGCAGATTGACCATGCTGCTGGCCAGGATCACATTAGGGATGAAGCCCCGTTCGTGCGCTTCGAGTGCTTTGCGGGCGAGGGTCACCGCACCGCCCTGCATGCGCCACTTCCAGAAGCGGGCGGCCATCGTCACCGCCTCGCAGTTGTGCCGGCTGTGTTCGACGAAGCCGTCGAGGAAGTTGCGGTGCGACCCGCCGTACCATGGTTCGAGAACGAGGACGTTCATGCGGGGCGAATCGAATTATTCGGAAGCACCGGCGGCGGCCTCGAGCTCGGCACGCAGCTCCGCCTCTTCCTCCTCCGTCGTCGGCCGCACAATCGAGATGGCGCGCACCTGCAGATTCTCCCGCAGCTTGGCGTCTCGAACCTCCTCGGCGGTAATCATCTTCTCCTGACCGCCGTTAATACGAATGGTCCGCGTTGCCATTTTAATCGTTACCGGCCGCTCGTCGGTGTTCTTAACGATCATGCCGCGTCGTGTTCTTGCCATGCCGTACCCCTTGAACCAGGCTCTGGTGATTCAACTGTGATTCAACCTTGCGAAAGCGCCGAACCGGCGTCTTGACGATGATACGGTTTTCCACTGACTAGCGGACGAGCACGAGAATGACAGGCGCGAAAAATCGATTACAAAGCAACGTGATCACGCAGGCGGCCTCGACCATCGGCCGCGGCTTCCTCGATCTTCTCTATCCGCCGGTATGCGTCCACTGCCAGTCTCGTACCTCCGCCGGGACGCCCCTGTGCCGGCGATGCCGCCGCCGGCTTGAGCCGGTACCGCATGAGTCACTGAGGCGCCTACTCGATCGCCTCGATAGCGCGGATCTGGATGATGTGACGGCGGTCTGGTTCTTCGACAAACGGAGTCCGCTGCAGGCCGTTGAACACGCGCTGAAGTACGGCAACCGCCCGTCGTACGGCGGGTGGCTCGGACGCAAGCTGGGGCATCACCTGGCGATAAACGGCTCCGACGATTTCGACGTCGTAACGTGCATTCCCTTGCACCCTCAGCGACTCCTGACGCGCGGGTACAATCAGGCGGCGGTTGTGGCGCGGGAAGTGGCCGCGCTGCTCGACAAACCATTCGACGAACACTTAATCGCGCGGCAGCGCGCCACGCGGACGCAGACCAAGTTATCGAGAGAGGAACGCAAACTGAACCTGGCGGGAGCCTTCGCCGGCACCTCCTCAACCTCGGCAATCGGGCAGCGGGTGCTTCTGGTCGATGATGTGATGACGACGGGCACCACGCTCGCCACCGCCGCGCACACGCTCAAGCAGGCCGGCGCGGCTCGAGTGATCGGCGCAGCAACCGCTCTCGCTCGGAACTGACGTCCGGGCTCATTTCGCCACCATCTGCTCGTCGACCCGAAACTCTACATCGCACAGACCCGCCTCCTGGGCTTCGTTCGTGGCGAGTAAAACGATGCCGCCGCCATCCATATGATCTCGCATGGCATTGCGGATGACCTCACGCCCAGCCTCGTCGAGATTCGAAGACGGTTCGTCGAGCAGCAGCACATCGGGCCGCGCCATAAGGGCGACCGCGAGTTTCACACGCTGCTTCATACCGGACGAGAACGTGGAGACGAAGTCGTCAATCCGCCGCCCAAGCCCTACCTCCCCCACAATCTGCTCGATGCGGTGGTCGTCTCGTGCCTCACCCCTGGCCTTGCGGATGAAGTCGAGGTTTTCCCTAACGGTGAGCCCGTCATAGACATTGAAATATGGCGCTACGAGGGCGCTCCGCAGCGGTAGATCCTCCTCA
>CBFGYX010000069.1:0-7852 GCA_965653075.1 uncultured bacterium | reverse complement strand
CCGGCCGTGACGCCGCGCAGCAGCTTCGGCTCGACCTCCCACCAGTTTGACAGCAGAATCGTTGCCGGAAGCAGCAGCGCCATCAGCGGGACGAGCGCCAGGTAGACCGGCAGCGTCCAGCGGAGCAACCGGGAGCCGCGTCCATCGCGCGTGCGCACGAAAGCGCGCCAGTTACGATAGACGTAGATGTCGATGGCGGCCAGAAGCAGGATAAAGGCCGCAAGTACGATGAGGAACGGCAGCACAGGCTGTCGGATCGATTAACGCGTGGGTGGGGACGTCCGCGTTCTACGGCAGTTAGCTCGCGCGGAGCAAACTTCGACGGGGCAAATTGCCCGCCGAAGTGCAGGATTCGCCCGCGGACTTTCCGTCAATCATTCCGTGACCAGCTCGATGGGCTCACCTTCGGGCACGTGCTTCATCGACACCGAGTTGATGCAGTAGCGAAGCCCGGTCGGCGGCGGGCCGTCGGGGAAGACGTGCCCCTGGTGGCCGTCGCAGCGAGCGCACCGCACCTCTGTGCGGATCATGCCGAACGACCGGTCCTGGTGCTCCGTCAGGGCATCCGGAGAGATCGGCTGCGTAAACGAAGGCCAGCCGCTCTGCGATTCAAATTTCTCGCCCGAGCGGAAGAGCGGGTTACCACAACCGGCGCACACGTACGTCCCGGCGTCCTTGGTACCGACGAAGCAGCCTTCGAAAGCGCGCTCCGTGGCGTGTTTACGTAGCACCTGAAACTCCTCGAGCGTCAACCGCTCACGCCACTCTTTCTCGCTCAGACGAAGCTTCTCTATAGCCATGATTTTATTTCGATTCGTACTGACATTCGCTGTTTGCACGGTCAACAGTGCCAAACGAGCCGCCCTCCGCGTGGTTTCTTGCGCGCATCGGCGTTAGCTGCGGCGGACTTTATCGGGACATCGACCGATACAAGCGCCAAGGGGGACGTCTCTTGCAGTTGTGTGCGCCGAGAGAAAGCGGGATACGAGATTCAGCAAAACCCAACCGGCGACCGGCTAACTTGCCGACCTATTGAGCGCGCGGCCCCAATCCCAAAACTCACTCCTCAACACTCGAATCTCACCGTGCAGAACTCCCTCCCCATGCCGTTCCGCCGCTTCTTCCCGGTATTCGTCTTCCTCCTCGTCGTCGCTGTTTCGGACGTCGCAGCGCAGCAGCTAACGGTCTCTCGGGTGATCGATGGTGACACGTTTGAGTTGAGCGACGGCCGCCGCGTGAGACTGATCGGGATTGATGCGCCGGAGTCGCGGCGGTCGGCCAAGCTTAACCGGGATGCCGATCGGGCTGAGGTCGACCGAGACGCGGTGCTGGCATTGGGCATCGTTGCCACGGATTACGCGCGAATGATCGCGCAGGATAAGGCGGTTGAGCTTGAGTTCGACCAGGCGAATGCGGCGCGTGAACACGTCGACCGGTACGGGCGGACGGTCGCCTACGTATGGGTGCTTGACGGATCCGGCGATCAGGATTACATGGTCAACCGGCAGATGGTGGCCGAGGGCTACGCCAATACGTACACGGCTTATCCCTTTGTGTACATCGATGAGTTTAGGGAACTGGAGCGTCAGGCGCGGGAGGAAGGTCGCGGACTCTGGGCGGACGACGTGTTGCACGCCCTGTCGCCCGACGCACCTCAGGTGTTTCGGGCGGCGCCGGGCAGCGACGCGCTCGTTGCCTCGCTAACCGGCCGTGTCTTTCATCGGCCGTCGTGCTCGCATGCGAGCCGGATCCGGCAGGCGAACCGCATCTACTTTGTCGACCGCGACGACGCCGAAGCGCACGATTACCGCGCTTGCCGGACGTGTCATCGGTAAGCGTGCGGTCGGCGGCCCGAAAGTTCATCGCCGTCTGGACTGACTGACGTTCAGCGTTTATTCTGTGTTCTCGCTCACCCGCTTTGGATGTAGTAGGCGGCTTGATCGACGAGCGTCGGAACGAGCGGTTCGAGTTTATCTGTGCGTCCGGCGATCGGCGAAAGAGCTGAGCGAGCAAGGCGCAGGCTCAACCCGTCCCGGTGCGAGGCAGTAAACCTCGGCGGGGCCTTACCCGGGTTCTCCCCAGAATATCCAACCAGAAAGACGCATCGCCGGAGCATCCGGTCGGCGCAATCACCCAACCACATCTGCCATGAAAACCATCCTATCGATCTGCTTGCTTCTGCTTCCGGCGACCGCTGCTCGGGCACAAACCGACGCGCCGGAGGATCCGGTGGTATCGTCGCTCAGAGGACTTCACGACATCACGGCCAACTACGTGCTGCAGGCGGCCGAGATGCTCGACGATGATATGTACGCGTTCCGGGCGACGGAGGACGTGCGCACGACGGGACAACTGCTGGCGCATATCGTCGGGGCGCAGTACATGTTTTGCTCAATCGCGGCGGGTGAGGAGAACCCCTCGCCGGTGAATTATGAGGCGGAGGCTACGACGAAAGATGATATCCTCGCCGCGCTACGGGCGTCGCTTGAGTACTGCGGCAATGTCTACGACAACTTGACCGATGAGGAAGGCGCCGAGGTGCGCAATCTCTTCGGCATGCCGATGGCAGCGTCTGCGGTACTGGCGTTCAACAGCGCGCATAATTTCGAGCACTACGGCAACATCGTGACGTACATGCGGCTGAATGATCTGGTGCCGCCCTCATCCATGCAATAGGTTTTCGAGCGGGTAGATCTTCAAGCTCGTAGACCTTTAAGAGAGTAAGCTCCGAGCCAACCCGACGCGCCGCCGCCTTCACAGGCGGCGGCGCTATTGTATATATTCAAATATTGTATATATTCAATATGATCATGTGCGATACATGAGCCGTAGCCCGTTGTGAGTGCCGTAGTATTGCATGACCGTCGACCCCACCAATAACGAACCGCTTTACCAGCAGGTAGCCGGTGAGCTGCGCGCGTCCATCACGCGTGGCGACGTGGCGCCCGGCGAGCGGCTGGGTACGCATCGCGAGTTGGCGGCGCGGTTCGGGGTGAGTCTCATCACGATCAAGCACGCGCTGAGCCGGCTGGCGGACGATGGTTTGATTTACGGGCGCGTAGGCAAGGGGACGTTTGTGGCGCGGTCGACGCCGTCGTCGAAGCCGGCGCTGCCCCACCACGTGATCGGGATGGTGTTGAACGACATCAAGAGTCCATTTTTCTCGCTCATCGTGCAGGCCGTGGAGGAGAAGGCGTACGATGCGGGCTATAGCCTGATGCTGTCGACAGTCGGCGATCGGCAGGGGAAAGAGGCGCGGCAGCTCGAGCATTTTCAGAGCATCGGCGCAGACGGGCTGGTGATAGCGTCGATGCATCCGGAGCACCACGTGACGCCGACGATCCGCAAGGTGCACGACACCGGTTTTCCGTACGTCATGGTCTCTTTTGTGGATGATCCGGATGTTTATTTCGTGGGATCGGACCATGAGCAGGGTGCTTATCTGGCAACGCACCATCTGATTGATCAGGGACGGCGGCGCCTCGCGTACCTCGCTGCGGAGCAGAACAACCGCCTGTCTCAGCTCAGGCTGCGTGGATTTGAGCGGGCGGTGCGCGAAGCCGGCGAGGTTGGCGACGAGCCCACCATCTACCTGATGAGCGAGGAAGGTGAGTGGAATCATTTTACATCGGGATATAAGATTGGGCAGGAGATCGTCCAGTCTGAGGATCGGCCCGACGCCGTGTTCGCGTACAACGACCTGCTGGCGATCGGCATGATGCACGCGCTGCTCGACGGCGGCGTGTCGGTGCCGGACGACGTAGCGATCGTCGGGTTTGACGACATCGCTCGAAGCCAGTACGCGCCGGTGCCGCTCACAACCGTTCGGCAGCCCACCAACCGCATCGGTGCGAATGCCGTTGAGATGTTGCTGGCGCGCATAGCAGGCCGCGAGACGCCTCGCAAGAAAACACTGACGCCCGAGCTGGTCGTCCGCCGATCTTGCGGGAGCACGGTCCAGGCCGTTCTCACGTTTTCGTCCAGTTAAAGCCATACCGGTCCTAACATTTTTTCGCCCACTACCCGTTCGCAATCAATGACTCAGCAAGCAGCATCCGGCTCAACCGGTTCATCGGCCGCCGCATTTAAGGACACGATATTCGACCTGACCGATCAGGTGGTCGTCATCACCGGCGGAGGCGGCGTGCTGGGAGGAACGATTGCCTCATACCTGGCGGGCCACGGCGCCCGCATCGCCGTGCTCGACCTGCGAGAAGAGTTGGCCGAACGCCGTGCGGAGATGCTCAGGGCCGAAGGTGGCGAGGCGATTGCATTCGCGGCCGACGTCCTGTCGCGCGAGCGCCTGGTGGAAGTCCGCGACGCCATCCTCGATAAATGGGGTCGGATTGACGCGTTGCTGAATGCGGCGGGCGGCAATATGCCGGGTGCAACGGTTGGACCGGATCAGGATCTATTCGAACTATCGGCCGATGACTTCAAGAAAGTCACCGACCTGAACCTGACGGGCAGTGTGCTGCCGACGATTGTCTTTGCCGAGAAGATGACACTAAACGGCCGAGGCAGCATCATCAACTTCTCGTCGATGACGGCGCAGCGGGCGGTAACGCGCGTGGCCGGGTACTCGGCCGCCAAGGGCGCCATCGACAGCATCACCCGCTGGATGGCGGCAGAGCTGTCGCTACGCTACGGCGAGGGTATCCGTGTAAACGCCATCGCACCGGGCTTCTTCATCGGCGACCAGAACCGCAGGCTGCTCCTCAACGAAGACGGGTCACCCACCGAGCGCGGCGACAAGGTCATTCGGCAGACACCCATGGGCCGGTTCGGGCGCGCGGAAGAACTCTGCGGTACGATTCACTGGCTCCTCACCGATGCCTCCTCTTTTGTGACGGGCGTGGTCGTGCCTATTGACGGCGGCTTCTCGATGTTTAGCGGCGTCTGACGCAGTCGTTTATATTCTCAACCTCAAAGGATCAAGAAAACATGCTTCACTCCTGGAGATGGTACGGTCCGGCCGACCCGGTTAGTTTGTCGGACATCCGCCAGGCCGGCGCCACCGGCATTGTTACGGCACTGCACGATATCCCGAACGGCGAAGTCTGGTCGGTCGATGCCATCCGCGAGCGGCAGCAACTCATCGAAGGCGGCAGCCACGCCTGGAAGCTCCACTGGGCGGTGGTCGAGAGCGTGCCGGTACACGAGGCCATTAAAACGGGCGCACCCGGCCGCGACCGCTACATCGAAGCGTACAAGCAGACGCTGCGCAACCTGGGCGCGTGCGGAATCGATGTCGTGTGCTACAACTTTATGCCCGTCGTCGACTGGACGCGCACCGACCTCGAGTATGAAGTAGCCGATGGATCGAAGGCGCTTCGATACGACCAGGTCGAGATGGCGGCGTTCGAGCTTTTCATCTTGAAGCGTGAGGGTGCGGAGGAGACGTACGGCGAGGACATCGCCCGACGTGCCCGCGAGCGCTACGATGCCATGACCGAAGCCGAGCGCGACCTGCTGACGGCCAATATCATCGCCGGCCTCCCCGGCTCAGAAGAATCATATACCGTCGATTCATTCCGCGACGTCCTGGCCACCTACGATGATATCGACGCCGACGGCCTCCGTGAGAACCTGATTTACTTCCTGAAGGAAGTCGTGCCCGTGGCGGCCGAAGCCGGCGTCCGGATGGCCATCCATCCCGATGACCCGCCGTTTTCAATTCTCGGCTTGCCCCGCGTGGTGAGCACCGAAGCCGATGTCAACGCGCTGCTCGAAGCCGTTGATTTGCCTGAGAATGGACTCACGTACTGCACCGGCTCGTATGGCGTGCGTGCGGATAATGATCTGGTGGGAATGGCGCAGCGCCTCGGCAGCCGCATCCACTTTGCGCATCTGCGCAGCACCATTCGCGATGCCGACGGCAGCTTCTACGAAGCCGACCACCTCGACGGCGATGTCGACATGGTCGGCGTCGTTCGCGCGCTGGTCGAGGAAGAGCGGCGTCGCAAGGACCAGGGCCGCGCCGACAGCGTGATCCCGATGCGGCCCGATCACGGACACCAGATGCTCGACGATCTGCACAAACAAACCAATCCGGGATACTCCGCCATAGGCCGCCTGCGCGGACTGGCCGAGCTTCGCGGGGTTGAGTTGACCCTGAACCACACACTTGTCGAAGCCTGATCCGCATCGACCGGCCCAGCCCGTCACTATCCACCTCGTCTTTTAATCGACATGGCAACGAACGGAAAGAAGAAAGTTGTGACCTTCGGCGAGATCATGCTCAGGCTCGCCCCGCCCGAGAATCTGCGGTTCATCCAGGCCAATTCGTTCGACGTCGTCTACGGCGGCGGTGAGTCGAACGTCGCCGTCTCGCTGGCCAATTACGGCCTGCCGACCGAGTTCGTCACCCGCCTGCCCGAGAACGATCTCGGCGAATGCGCGCTTGCTACGCTCCGCAAGCACAACGTAGGCACGAACCATATCAAACGTGGTGGCGAACGCCTCGGCATCTACTTCCTCGAGACCGGCGCCGTAGCGCGCGCCAGCAACGTCGTCTACGACCGCGCCCACTCATCCATGGCCACCATCGAGTCGGGGATGATCGACTGGGATGAAGTGCTTGCCGACGCCGGCTGGTTCCACTTTACAGGCATCACACCGGCGCTCTCGCAGGGCGCAGCCGATGCCTGTGCCGAGGCCATCGAAGCCGCGAACCGGCTCGGCGTGCCTGTCTCGACCGACCTTAACTACCGCAAGAAGCTGTGGAATTACGGCAAGACCGCGGGCGAAGTTATGGAAGGTCTCGTCGCGGGCTGCGACGTTATCCTGGGCAACGAAGAAGACGTTGGTGGCGAGCGCCTCGGCATCTACTTCCTCGAGACCGGCGCCGTAGCGCGCGCCAGCAACGTCGTCTACGACCGCGCCCACTCATCCATGGCCACCATCGAGTCGGGGATGATCGACTGGGATGAAGTGCTTGCCGACGCCGGCTGGTTCCACTTTACAGGCATCACACCGGCGCTCTCGCAGGGCGCAGCCGATGCCTGTGCCGAGGCCATCGAAGCCGCGAACCGGCTCGGCGTGCCTGTCTCGACCGACCTTAACTACCGCAAGAAGCTGTGGAATTACGGCAAGACCGCGGGCGAAGTTATGGAAGGTCTCGTCGCGGGCTGCGACGTTATCCTGGGCAACGAAGAAGACGCCGAGAAAGTCTTCGGCATCCACCCCGAAGGCGCCGACGTCACCTCCGGCGAAGTCGACGCGGCATCATATGAATCCGTCGGCCGCCAGATGATGGAGCGCTTCCCTCGCGCCAGGAAGATCGTTATCACCCTGCGGGGCTCCATCAGTGCCTCGCACAATACGTGGTCGGGCGTCATGTGGACGGGCGAGCGGCTGCTCACCGCGCCCACATACGAGATCACGCATATCGTCGACCGCGTGGGCGGCGGCGACTCGTTCATGGGTGGTCTCATCTACGGCCTGCTCACCTACCCGGACGACGACGAGCGCGCGCTACGCTTCGCCGTTGCCGCGTCGTGCCTCAAGCACACCATCTATGGCGACTTCAACCTCGTCTCCGTCGATGAGGTTGAAAAGCTGATGAGCGGCGATGCCTCGGGGCGGGTGTCGAGGTAAGGGGCAGTTTTTAGCTGTCAGTTGTCGGTGGTCAGTTTTTGTAGGCTGTAGGGTGTAGGCTGTGGGCGATGAGCGCGGGAGCCATCAGCAGTGAGCGGGTGAGCGATCAGCAGTGAGCGATCAGCAGTGAGCGGTGAGCGATGAGCGGTGAGCGGTGAGCGATGAGCGGTGAGCGGTGAGCGAAGAGCGGTGAGCGAAGAGCGGTGAGCGAAGAGCGGTGAGCGAAGAGCGATGAGCGGTGAGCGAAGAGCGG
>CBFGYX010000068.1:0-7857 GCA_965653075.1 uncultured bacterium | reverse complement strand
GACTTCCCGTGCCGATGGCCGGGAAGATTCACTGGCCCGCGTCGCCGGAGCTGCACGTCGTACTTCGTCGTTGCTCACGCGTGTGGACGGCGTCTCCGTACGGACGCCCCGGATGCGCTCAGTCTCTGAGCTGCTGCTCGGCGCAACAGCACGGGATGATTCGTCACTACGTGCGCTGCGGCCCGTCGTCGTTCCTCGCGACGTGTTCGACGGCTGCGTAGCACGGCTCTGAGGCGTAGGCTGAGCGGTCGGCGTCTGCGTGCGCGTCGTCCGCGACGGCGCCGTTGTCGACCGCGTGGCCGAGTCATTACCGCGAACCGAGCGGCTGTCGCTGCCGGTGCTCGAGCGCGTGCCGGCGTCATTTCCACGAACGGCCCGGCTGTCGTTGCCCGGGTTTGACCGCACCGACCGTCCCGTTTCTCCGCGGACGGCGTCACGGTTCGGCGTCACGTTGTCACCCCGTGTGCTACGGCCAACGGCTTCACGTCCAGTCGTTGTCGAACGTCCGGTGTCCCCGCGCACTCCGGCCCGCGTTGCACGCGAGTCCGGTGCCCGTGTGACGCCTGAACGGCCGCTTGCACCGCGAACCGCGCTGTCACTACCCACTGACCCTCGTCCGATGGTGCCTGCACCACGACCGATCGTCGAGCCGCGCGGGGCATAGTTGGCCGTGCGTGGAATGATGACACCCGGCGCATCATAGCGCCAGCCACCGTAGTAACCCGCCAGGGCGCGCCGGTGATAATATGGCCCGTATCCGTAGCCATACCAGCTGTTGTAATACCGATGGCTCCACCAGGGGCTGTGGTAGTACGGCGTTCCGAAGTGGAACGACAGACTAAAGTGCACGCCGGGACGATAAAACGGGTCATAGTAGTGCCCATAGTAAGCGTCGGCGTAGAACGGATCCCAGTAGAAGGGGTCGTAGAAAGTCCGTGAGTAGTACCGATTGAAATGGCGACGGTACGTATAGGGGCGGTAATCCCCGTAGTAAGGATCGTCGACGTAGTAATTATGCACGATGACACCGTCTTCGTGCTCCTCTACCTCCACATAGTCGGGCTCATCGTACCGGCTATGATGCTCCACGGTGGCGAGCTGTGTATAACAACCCGTCAACCCAAAAAGAAGCGCTACCACCAGCCCGAATTGGACCGGTAGCTTGAGGCGAAATTGTCGTGTACCAGATGATGCGCTTCGCATGGTGATCTCCTTGCTTCTATGGTCGCGGCGCCTGCCGAAGGGACTTCTCACGAGTATGGACATGCTACCGGATATGTACGGTGGATAAAGCGGATTGTTTAAACCTCCGCCGATACTCCGAAGCCGTTTCGTGGATACCTGATGTCCTCGCGGTATATTCGCGCTGGCAATGAACGGATGCTGACCAGGCTAATTACAAATACCGGACCGAAGCCGCCGGTTACCGTTTTTCAGGCTTTTTAGCGTCCTTCGTCCAATCGCTGTATCGGATTCCAATCATACTGTCTTCAATGGCCGACGCAATTACTCCTCGCGCCGAGAATTACTCGCAGTGGTACCTCGACGTCGTTCGCAACGCGAAGCTCGCTGACTATTCACCGGTGCGCGGCTCGATGATTATCCGCCCGAACGGCTATAGCCTGTGGGAGAACATGCGCGATGTGCTCGACCGCATGTTCAAGGAAACCGGACACGAGAACGCGTACTTCCCGCTCTTCATCCCGGAGTCGTTTCTGGCGAAAGAAGCAGCGCATGTGGAGGGATTCGCCAAAGAGTGTGCCGTCGTCACGCACTCGAGGTTGCGCACAACGGAGGACGGCAAAAGTGTGGAGGTGGACCCCGACTCGCGACTCGAGGAAAACCTGATCGTCCGCCCGACCAGTGAGACCATTATCTGGGATGCCTACAGCAAGTGGATCCAGTCGTGGCGCGATCTCCCCATACTCATCAACCAGTGGGCAAATGTCGTTCGTTGGGAGATGCGCACGCGGCTGTTCCTGAGGACGATGGAGTTCCTCTGGCAGGAAGGCCACACCGCTCACGCAACCAAAGAGGAAGCGGTCGAGGAGACCGAGCGGATGCTCGATGTCTATACGACGTTTGCGGAGGAGTATATGGCCGTGCCGGTACTCCGAGGCCTGAAATCCCCAAGCGAACGGTTTGCGGGCGCGGTCGAAACGTATTGCATAGAAGCGCTGATGCAAGACGGCAAGGCACTACAGGCGGGCACGAGCCACTTCCTGGGCCAGAACTTTGCAAAGGCGTTCGACTGCACCTTCCAGAACAAGAACAACGAGCTCGAATACGTGTGGGCAACGTCGTGGGGCGTGTCCACGCGGCTTGTCGGTGCGCTCATCATGACGCATTCGGATGACCAGGGGCTCGTCCTCCCGCCGAAGCTGGCGCCGGTGCAGGTGGTCATCGTCCCAATCTTCCGCAACGACGCCGAGAAAGAGACGGTCCTTGGATCCGCGGAGGTGCTCAAGCGGCAACTCGTCGACGCAGGGATCAAAGTGAAGCTCGATGCCCGGGAGTCTCACCGCCCGGGATGGAAATTTAACGAGTACGAAGTGCAGGGCGTGCCGGTGCGGATTGCGATCGGCCCGCGCGATGTTCAGAACGAGACACTCGAGATGGCCCGCCGTGATACGCAGTCGAAGGAGAGTATTTCGCGCGAGTCGGCCGTCGACGTGATCAGACGGACGCTCGATGACATCCAGACCTCGCTTTTCCAGCGCGCGCTCGACTTCCGCGCTGAACACACATCGAAGGCGGATTCCTACGACGAGTTCAAGGAGATTCTCGACAGCCGAGGCGGATTCATCGAAGCCCATTGGGATGGAACGGAAGAATCAGAAGCCCGCATCAAAGAAGAGACGGGTGCGACCATTCGGCTCATCCCGCTCGAGCCCGAGCCCGAGGAGGGCAAGGATTTGATCAGTGGCCTCCCCTCCAAGCATCGTGTCGTCTTCGCCCGCTCGTACTGAGTCTGCCACGGGGTCTCTATCGGTGGCCGATCGGCTGGCGTATGCCGTCACGTACGCGGTCAATCCGCTCGTGATGCCGGTTATTGCGCTTGGCATGGTCGCGGCGTGGTCCCCGGCACCCACGGGCGAGGTCCTTCTCATCACGGCTACGGCCGCTGTCTTCTTCGCCGTTATCCCGGCCGCGTATCTGTTCCATCTTTCGCGAAGTGGACGTATTTCATCGGTCGAAATCAGAAGCCGCAAGCAGCGCATCCGCCCGCTCTTCATGGGAGCTCTGCTCCTGGTGCCGGGGGTCGTGGCCGTGGGCGCGGTGGCCTCAACAACACAGATGTTGATGCTCGGGCTCGCCGCTGCATTCGTCATCAACGCGCTGCTCGTCGGCATCATCACCGTTTGGTGGAAGATCTCGATCCATGCGTCGGCAGTAGCCGGAGTCGTTGCATTAGTGGTGGGGATGATTCCCTTCCCCTTCATTCACGTCGACGCTTCAACGCTCGCCGTTGTCATGAGCGGCTCGATTGCGGCGCTTGCCGCCGTAATGTGGTCGCGAGTACGTCTCGATGCACATTCACGCGCCGAAGTAGCGGTCGGCGCAATCTTCGGTATGTTGATTACCTGGGTGGAGTTATATTTCATCACATCACTACTCCCCT
This sequence comes from uncultured bacterium, assembly GCA_965653075.1. Lineage (GTDB taxonomy): Bacteria > Bacteroidota > Rhodothermia > Rhodothermales > CAZKDQ01 > CAZRTY01. The sequence goes on along the minus strand of CBFGYX010000068.1, from coordinate 4,235 downwards.
AAGTTCACCAGAGCGCATTATCGAGGTACCGCTACCACCTTCATCCACATCAGCAACGTTGCGGAACCGCGGTACCATGCCTTTCCATCGCGCATTTCTCCTCATCTGGATCATTGCGGGCGCTCTGCCCGCATCGACACTCGCTCAAAACTGGGGTACGGTTTCCGGCGAAGTCTCTGAGCGTGGTACGTCGACGACGTTGCCGGGCGTCACCGTGCTCGTTGAGGGCACGAACTACGGCACCGCCACCGACGGCAGCGGGCGGTTTACGATGCGGCTTCCCGCCGGTGCGTATTCGCTCCGGTTTTCATCGGTCGGCTTCCAGACCCGGAGCGACAGCGTGATCGTCCGCCGCGACGCCGTCACGGAACTCGATGTCCGGCTTTCAGCGGCTACGCTCGAGCTCGGCGAAGTTCAAGTGGAAGAACGGCCTGTCGTAGAAGCAGGCGTTTTCGAACTGACGCCGCGTGAGATCCTCGACATCCCCTCTCCGTTCCGGGGATATCAGGCGCTGACGGTGCTGCCGGGCGTCGCAACGAATAGCGAGTTGTCGAACCAGTACTCGGTTCGAGGCGGCGGCTTTAACGAGAACCTCGTCTTCATCAACGGCTTCGAGGTGTTCATGCCGTTTCGCGTGAGGCAGGGCGAGCAGGAAGGTCTCGGTCTGTTCAATCCTGAGATGTCGCAGGGCGTGCGGCTGTACACCGGCGGCTTCCCCGCGCGGTACGGAGGCAAGCTCTCTTCAGCACTCGAGATCGAATACGGGCCCTCGCCGGTACAGCAGTGGACCGCCTCGGCTTATGGTTCGCTTCTGGATGGCGGCGCGACGGCAGGCTATCGAACGTCCGACAGCCGCTTCGGCGTGATCGCAAGCGGACGCCTGGCCCAGGCAAGCCGGTTCTTCGGTACGCAAGAGCTGAAGGGCGATTACAATCCGCGGTACGCCGACGGACAGATCGCGGCGCATCTTGAGCTGCCGTACGGCCAGCGGCTCGAGTTCCTCGGCATCTACGCCGACCACGTCTTCGCGATGACGCCGCGCACGCAGAAGACGTACTTCGGCTTCGTCAGCGCCTCGCCCGATGTGCCGTCCGACCTGCAGGCTGTCTGGACCGAGTACGACGGCCAGCAGGATGACGGCAGTACGGTGGTTTTCGGCGGCGCGAGGCTCTACAGCCGCTTCACGTCCACCTTCAACGCGAACCACGCGTTCTCTTACTTCTCGACCAACGAGCGCGAGCGATATCACATCATCGGGCAGACCATCCTCTTCCAGGTCGATCCCGGAAGTGGAAATCCGCAAACAGGTGAGGGTCACCTTCCTCTCGGCGAATCACGTCATGAGGACTTTGCCGAGAACGATGTTGACGTCGACATGCTCACCATCGACGGTCAATACCGGTGGGCAGTCGGTGGCGGCGCACTCGAGGCCGGCTGGTCGGGGCGACGCCTCGAATTTCATGACACGCTCAATGAATACTGGCGTGCGCAGGAAGAACGCGGCCCCATTGTTCTTGGCGATACGCTTGTGGATACCGCGTCATTGACGTCGTACCAGGGTGCCGGCTACGCGCAGTACACATTCTCGCCACTTGCCGATCCGGAGAAACTCGTCGTGACGACGGGACTGCGCGCCGACTACTTTGATTTCAATGGGGAATGGACGGTCTCGCCGCGGCTCACGGCGCGTTATGTGGCCACGGAGCAGTTGTCCGTCAACGCGTCTCTGGGGTACTACCATCAGGCGCCGACATATCGCGAACTGCGAGGGCGCCCGGAGCCGGGGTCCGGAATCCTCGACGCGCTCAATCGAGACATCCGTTCGCAGCAGTCGATCCAGATCGTGGGCGGCATCGATTATTTCCTCCCGCACCGCCGCCTTTATATCCGCAGCGAGGCGTACTACAAGCATCTATCGGACCTCATTTCGTACGATATCGAGAACGTGCGCGTGCGCTATTCGAGTGAGAACGACTCGCGCGGGTACACTTATGGCATCGATACGCAGATCCGCGGTGAACTCGTACCGGGCCTCGAAAGCTGGATCAACTACAGCTTCATGGTCGCGCGCGAGCGTTTTCTGCCGGAGCACCAGGGTGAGTTTCGGGATGGCCTGATCGCACGACCCTCCGACCAGCGCCATACCTTCTCCATTTTCGTGCAGGATTACGTACCGGGGGACGACAGTTGGAAGCTGCACATGAGGGCATTATTCGGAAGCGGCTTGCCATACACGCCGCCCGTGGAACGACACTTCGACGGCGACGAGCGTCTGGGCTCGGTACAGGTGCCCGGACCTCGATCTTCCGCGCGCTTCACCGAATACATGCGCGTGGACATGGGCGCGACTAAGGTCATTGATCTGTTCGGCCCCGAGCACGGACGTGGCCCCACGCTCCGGCTCTCCGCCGAGCTGCTCAACGTGTTCGATATGGTGAACACCGTCGCGTACACATGGGAGCCGGTCGGAAACATCTGGCGCCGCATTCCAACGCGCCTTACGCCGCGGGCATTTAACGTACGCGCCCGTATCGATTTCTAACTGGCATTCGATTTCCGACAGGCCGCGAAGCGGGCGGCTAGATCCGTGCGTATTTGCTGAGCCGATGCGCGAGCCGTGCGGGCTCGGGCAGGCGATATCTGGGAGCGCTGGCCATCGTCAGGCGGATCGCATCCTCTAGCGTGAGCTGGTGTCCTGCGCTGACGAAAACTGGTTTCACGCCGGCGCGTGTTCGAACTACGGCACCGATACATTCGCCGGTTTTTTCGTCGAGCAGATCGGCACGCGCGCCGCGCTCGTCATCAGGTGCATCGTACGTTCCCGTGAGCCGCGTCTTCGCCACACCGAAGCAAGGCCGGCCGAGCACGACGCCAAGGTGCGCAGCGAGTCCGAACCGCCTTGGATGAGCGATACCCTGGCCGTCCACCATCCATACGTCCGGTATCGATTCTATCTGCTCGATGGCGGGCAGCAGCGCCGGGATCTCCCGAAAACTCAGCAAGCCGGGTACGTACGGAAAGGGCACCTCGCACTCATGCCGTACGTACTCGATGACGGCAAGATCAGAGAGTCGGACGACCACTACGGCCGCCGCGGCGAGGTTTTCTTTTCTGCGGATGCTGACGTCCACGCCGGCAACGGTGGCCGGTCCGCGCTCGAGAGGCTCGAGGCGCACACTTCCCGCAAGCTCTCGTTGACGCGCGACAGCCTCACGAGGTGTGAGGCTCCAGTCGTGGTTCAGCGTGTCAGGGCCGTGGTCGATGGGAATGGATGGAGCTTTCAACCGCCGGACTTCTCTTCGAACCGATAGATGAACGCGTTCGCGCAGAAGGTGAAGGTTGGCGGCCGGGATGAGGTTCGACCGTATTAACCCTCGCCCTCGGCTACCAGATCCGCAAAACTGTATTTCGGCTTCAGATCAACCAGCATGAGCGCCGCCGAGACCTTTTGGCCGGGGAAGGACGGCATTTCCTCCGTCACTACTTCCTGAACTCCAATCGTGGCCGTATAGTCGAGCGTACGCGCGTACCCGTACAACTCGCCGCAGATGTCCTCCGTCGACAACCCTTTGCGGAAACCCATCATCGCGATGTCCTGCAGTCGCTCCTGGATGTGCGGCGCCGTTGGGGTCAGCACTTGAACCGCCGGTGCAAACCGCCGCAGTTGCGGCTGAGCCGATGTGGCCGTGTCGGCTACGGACTTCACAAGCCGTAGCCCCGTCGTACGTTTTTTCCGTCTTTCGATTCCCATTACCATCGGTTCGGTCAATCAAACTGTGATGGTGGTATCGACCAAGACCCGTGCCACTTAACGGCGGCTTCCTTCCTCCCGTCGAGCCGCAGGCGGCTGCTCATGCGGTGGCGCGCCTAAGTTTCGGTGAAATGATCCCCGTATCTGCCCCGAAGAGCCTCCACCCTCCCAAGATTGATTGACTGACGGCAACCTGTCGGGCTATATTTTGTATCTGCATCCGATTGGGTCCTTAGCTCAGCTGGTTAGAGCGCTACGTTGACATCGTAGAGGTCGGTGGTTCGAGTCCACTAGGACCCACTTCAGCATTTGCACGTCATGCCTCTCTATTCTGCATATCTGCTCCCGATGCGAACGCCCTGATCGGGGCGCGCGCCGGTCCGTATCGACCGGTCATTCGGCGCACGTGCGTGCTGCCCTACTTCCGTTGAAAGGCGCCTTCTCTTTTCGAGGGCGCCTTTTTTTGATTCCTGCCCGTTTCGTA
>CBFGYX010000067.1:0-7880 GCA_965653075.1 uncultured bacterium | reverse complement strand
ATGGATAGAGAGATGACGCCGCGCGAGATCGTCGCGGAACTCGACAAGTACATTATCGGCCAGACGGAAGCGAAGAAGAGCGTTGCGATCGCACTCCGCAACCGGTGGCGTCGGCAGAACGCTCCTGAGGATATGCGGGAGGAGATCATGCCGAACAACATCATCATGATCGGACCCACCGGTGTGGGTAAGACGGAGATCGCACGCCGTCTGGCGCGCCTCGCTCGAGCGCCATTCATCAAGGTCGAGGCGACCAAGTTCACGGAAGTCGGCTACGTAGGCCGAGACGTCGACAGCATGATCCGCGACCTTGCCGACATCGCCGTCAACATGGTCCGCGAGGAGCAGACAGGGAGCGTGCAAGATCGAGCACGTGGTCACGCCGAAGAGCGCATCCTCGACATCCTCATTCCACCCGAAGGCCCCGCCCGTCCCGCCGGCGCACAACAGCCCGGCTTTGTGCTGGGCCCCTCCACTTCTCACACGCAGGAAGATTCCTCCGAACCGTCGGCAGCCGAGTCTGAGGAGGATAACCTTCGCGAACGCACACGTCAGAAATTCCGGGAGAAGCTGAAGAACGGAGACCTCGACGAACGAGAGATTGAGATCGAAGTGGCCAACGACCAGTCTCCGATGCTGCAAGTGTTCGGGCCCATGGGTCTTGAGGAGATGGGAATGAACCTGCAGGAGCTTTTTGGCAACATGGGCGGAAACCGCCGCCGCAAAAAGCGGCGGCTGAGCGTTGCCGAAGCGCGCGAGATTCTGACGGCAGAGGAGGCGCAGAAGCTCATCGACATGGACAAAGTGACGCGTGAGGCACTGGAGCGCGTCCAGCAGTCCGGCATCGTGTTTATCGATGAGATCGACAAAGTGGCGGCGCGCACCGGAGGCGACCGCGGCGGGCCGGATGTATCGCGCGAGGGCGTACAGCGCGACCTCCTACCGATCGTCGAAGGGTCGAACGTCACCACGAAGTATGGGATGGTGCGCACCGACCACATCCTCTTCGTTGCCAGCGGTGCCTTCCACGTCTCAAAGCCAAGCGATCTCATTCCAGAAATGCAGGGCCGCTTCCCTATTCGCGTTGAACTCGACAGCCTGAATGAGGAAGACTTCTATAACATCCTGACCCAACCCAAGAACGCTCTCCTGAAGCAGTACGCTGCCCTTCTGGCATCTGAGGGTGTTGAAATTACCTTCGAAGACGATGCCGTCCGCGAAGTGGCCCGGATCGCCGCCGAGGTGAACTCGGAAGTCGAAAATATCGGAGCAAGACGCTTGCACACGATTCTGACGACACTTCTGGAGGAGATCCTGTATGATGTACCGGATGTGATTGAGCAGAGCCGTATTGTCGTTTCGGCAGATATGGTGAGAGAGAGACTCGTGGAGCTGGTACAAAATCGAGACCTCAGCCAGTACATTCTCTGATGCTACAACGCGAACTTCGACCGCTGGATGATGCCGACGCCACCGCGCGATGGAACGCCCTGGCCGAAGTAGCTGCCGTTGCATCTCCGTTTTCCGCCCCGGACGTCATCCGGGGCATTGCCGCTTCGTCGGGCACCACGGCATCGTTGGTATTTGCTACCGATGACGGTAGCGATGTCGCCGCAATTGCCACCTTCTCGAGGCGAGCCGGACCTCTGCGCAAACTGGTGCATCCCTCGACGGCGTACTACTCGCCGATTCTCCTTCGCAGCGCGCCGGATCCATCGAGCGTCCATCAACAGCGTGACGGGCTTTCCGTCTTGCTCAAAACGCTCAAACAGCTACGCCACCGGCCACGAGTGCAACTGCCTCCCACCATCGTCGACATCCGACCGGCTCATGGTCAAGGGCTCGTTGCAACGCCGTTCTACACGTTTACCGCGCGGCCGGGTGAGAACCGGTCGGCCAAGTGGTCTTCGTCATCGAGACGACTTTTCGAGCGCTATCATAATCAGTATGAGCTCGATGATTCGGCCGAGACAGTCGCACCTGTCGTCGAGATGGCGCAGCAGGCATATGAACGGAGCGGCAGAAAGAGTCCGTTTCAAGCGGCACCGCTCGTGTCGGCAATTCATCGTCTGCGCGCCGGCGGCCATGTGGCCACGCTCGGCTTGCGCGATTCGAACGGCGAAGTGAAAGGCGGCGTGATGCTGCTCCGAAATCGCGACACGGCTTGCTACTGGATATCGGGGAGTGAACCGGGCCCCGCGATGACGGTCATGGTCGGACGGCTGCTCGAATGGCTCGCCGCTGAAGGCGTCAAAGAATTCGACTTCATGGGTGCCAATACGTTTTCGATCGCCGAGTTTAAGCGCCGGTTTGGCACAACGCTTCGCCCCTTCTTCCACGTAACATGGCCCGGCGGGAGATTCGGCACCGCCACGAGCGGATGACGGAAGTTCGTAGCCTCCGGCAGAAGCTGCTGGGTTTGTTCTCGGACACCGGCTTCCGCGGCCCGGTCCTGTCACTGATGTCCGGCTCCGGCATTACGCTTGCCGCCGCGTACTTCGCCCAGCCCATCCTCACGCGGATCTACGGTCCGGAAGCATTTGGTGTCTCCGACTATTTCGTCGGAGTCATGGCAATCTTGACTCCGGTAGCATCGCTGCGTTATGAGGACGCGGTCATGACGCCGGAGCGTGATCGCGATGCCGGCCATGTCATCTGGCTGAGTGCGATTCTCTCCATGACAACGGTCGTGCTTCTCACGCTTGCCATCCCGTTCTCGCATGGAATTGCACGCGCGATCGGGTTTCCGGAGTTCGCCCGTTGGGTGCCGCTCATCCCGCTGGGCCTGTTCTTTAGTCGGATCTCCCGCCTGTCCGACCTGTGGCTCGCGCGTAACCAACGATTCCGCATCATCAGCGCCGGCGAAGTAGGCAACAAGCTTACGATGCTCGGCACGCGTCTCGGAGCGGGAGCGTTCACGTCGGGGGCCGGCGGCCTCATTGGTGGTTTCGTCGTCGGGCCCGTTGTCTCATCGGTCGTCTACGTGAGGGCAATGGTCAAACGTGGCCTCACGCCGCCGCGCCCGGACCTCGGCGGCATGCGTCGCGTCCTAAGCGCCTACCGACGATTTCCCCAGTTCACACTGCCCTCCGCATTGCTGTCGGCGGTTGTGAGTCGGTTACCGGTGCTGCTTCTCCCACTCTACTTCACGATCGAGATAGTGGGTTACTACGGACGGGCGTTCGTCGTGCTGGCCATCCCGCTGTCTCTTCTGGGGAATGCGATCGCGCAGGTGTTCTTCGTCCGCGCCGCCCAAGCGCGCTCAGGCGGCAACCTCCCTGAGTTGACGGCAGCCGTACACGGCCGGCTCGTACTGCTGGGCGTCTATCCCACACTGGTGCTGATTGCCGCCGGGCCCGCCCTCTTCGACTTTGTCCTTGGCGATGCCTGGCGAACATCCGGCGAGTTTGTTCGGCTTATCGGCATGTGGCTCATGCTCGCGAGCGTCTCCGCACCGCTGACTCGTTTGTTTGACGTACTCGAGCGCCAGCGGACCGAACTCATGACGTCGGTTTTCACGTTTATACTTCTCACGTCGACGATCGTACTGGCAGGGCGAACCGGAGACATCATGTTGACACTCCTGCTAACCGGTGTTGCGGGCAGTTTGTCGCGGGTCGTGCAGTTGAGCGCTTCGTTGCGGGTGGCGGGGGTTCGGCTCGGTGCAGCGCTGCGGCCGTATATTCGATACGCGCTGTATTCCATACCGGGGATCGTACTCACAATGTCTGCTGAGGAGTACATCTCAGACGGCGCAGCATTCGGCGCGATGGTTGTCGGCGGGCTGGTTTATCTCGGCCTTGCGTACCGTCAGGAGCGACGATCCAGAATCAGCACCGGGCTATAAACACAAAAAAGGGGCCTCACGCAGCGGTGAAGCCCCTTTGCAAACAGCCGGCTGTTTCGCTTTTAAAGGATCGAGCGGAAGGTAGGCGGCAGATCGGTCGACGCAGGTGCATCTTCGACCTCCGGACGCGAAGGAGCCGACGCGGCCGCCCCGTTCTCGCCACAGAAGTTCTCAAACGCGGTGACCAGGTCGGCGGCAATCGCGCTGTATTCCATACCGGGGATCGTACTCACAATGTCTGCTGAGGAGTACATCTCAGACGGCGCAGCATTCGGCGCGATGGTTGTCGGCGGGCTGGTTTATCTCGGCCTTGCGTACCGTCAGGAGCGACGATCCAGAATCAGCACCGGGCTATAAACACAAAAAAGGGGCCTCACGCAGCGGTGAAGCCCCTTTGCAAACAGCCGGCTGTTTCGCTTTTAAAGGATCGAGCGGAAGGTAGGCGGCAGATCGGTCGACGCAGGTGCATCTTCGACCTCCGGACGCGAAGGAGCCGACGCGGCCGCCCCGTTCTCGCCACAGAAGTTCTCAAACGCGGTGACCAGGTCGGCGGCAATCGCGCTCGCGCTGCGGCCTTCGATGTGCCTCCGCTCCACCACGTACACCGGGTCTCCATCTTTTAGCAGCGCGATAAACGGCGAAGACGGCGGGATTCCGGCCAGGTGCTCACGCACTCGCGCGGTGGCGTCAAGATCCTGCCCGGCGAAAACGGTAAACGCCCGGTCAGGCTTCACCGGCGACTGGAGCGCCATGGCGACGGCGGGCCGGGCATTAGCGGCGGCACATCCGCAGACCGAGTTGATGACGACGAGCGTGGTACCTTCTCCGGCTTCCTCGAGCGCCGTGTCTACCTCAGCGGCTTCGCGGGTTTCGGAGATGCCAAGACGGGTCAGTTCCGCCCGCATCGGGCGAACAAGTTCTTCTGGATAGCGCATATTGAAAAAGAAGCGTTGCGACGTGATGCAATACGAACGAGACTCGCCGCTACCTACGGTCTATGCAACGAACTGATCCTGATACTGATCGGACCGTTCCCTATCGCGGCATGTGGCGAAGCTCGCTCTCGACCTCGCTCTCATCGACCGACCAGGGTTCTGGTTGCGACCCGCTCGGACGATAGTTCTCGAGTGTCTCGCGCAGGTTGCGGGAGAATTCGTCGCGGAGGTTGCGGAGGTTTTCATCGATGCCCGCCAGTTGCCGCTCCAGACCCTGAACACGGGCGTCAACACCTTGCATACGCTCGCGCGCTCCCTCCTTAAGCTGAGACCGTAAGTCGCGACAGGGCTCGCTGCTGTAGAAAATCCCCGCGGCAATGCCGCCGATGAAGCCTGCAATGCCCGCCAGGATAACGCTGTTAGTCGACCTCATAGTTGCCGTACCAGTAAATTGCGTTGCATTATTCCTACCCATCTTTTCTGCAAACGTTCGGGCCGATACCGATCTTCGGGCAGTCTGCATGACGTAATCAGCAAATCATTTGTGGCTGTTTCAAGATGCTGCGTGGAATCTTCTCATCACAACGTCATCCACAATGGATGATTCTCGTAGCGCTCGCCTTCATCGGCGCGGGCTGTGCGTCGTCGGGGCGTGTGGCTGAGCCACCGCCCGCCGTCCATCTTCCCCATCCGGATGACGCCTCCGATCCAGTCGTAGCGGCCACTGAACACGAGGCGGTTGATGTAGAGCGACTTCTGCGCGAGGAGTTTACGCGCTGGGAAGGCACGCCCCACCGGTGGGGCGGCATATCGCCCACAGGTGCCGACTGCTCGGGATTTATTTTATCGGTCTATCAGCAGGTATTCGGGATGTCCCTCCCGCGCACGACCGAATCCCAGGCCCGCGAAGGAGCGCCTGTCGGCAGAAACGAACTGGTCGCGGGAGACCTCGTGTTCTTCCGTCCGTCCAAACGATCCAACCACGCGGGGATTTACCTAAGCGGCGGACGTTTTGCGCACATCTCCTCATCTCGCGGGATGATCGTCTCGCATCTTGACGAATCCTACTGGAGTCGAGCGTATTGGACAGCGCGGCGCGTACTGCCGGACCATTTCGCCCACATCCATCAACCCGACCGCTCCCACGCGCTCGACGAAGCGCCGGCCCGCGACCGGAGACGCGGCGGATGGTAGCGTAACGGGATCTTCGCTTGGGTGAGAGAGTTGGTTGCTACTTAGATGCGTTAACTTGCATCGAGACGATCGCCGCTGCTCATCTTGAGCGGTGGCGTTCTTTTGTACGTAGCTACTCCACTTTATTTCCAGCCTGCAGGACCGCCTTCGGCTCGGACCCGATCTCATGTGGTCTCACGAGTCGTGCGGTCACTATTAGCATTTAGCATTTTTCGCTTCCATGGAGAATACCAAACCTGTTTACCTGACCGATGCGGGGTTGAAGAAGCTCAAAGACGAACTTCAGAACCTCAAGACGAAAGAACGCGCCCGCATTGCGCAGGCCATTGCGGATGCACGCGCGCAGGGTGATATCTCCGAGAATGCCGAGTATGACGCCGCGAAGGAAGAACAAGGCCACCTGGAAGCACGGATCGCTAAAATCGAAGAAACCATCGTTTCGGCGCGTATCGTTGATGAGAGCCAGATCGACAACAGCAAGGCTTACATCCTGTCTACCGTCCGTGTCAAGAACCTGAAAAACGGTGCGGAACAAACGTACACGCTTGTCTCGGCCGAAGAGGCGGACCTGGCTTCCGGCAGAATCTCAGTAGCGAGCCCGATCGGCAAAGGGTTGCTCGGCCATTCGGTCGGCGAGGTCGTCGCCATTCAGGTGCCGGCGGGTACCGTCGAAATGGAAATCCTGGAAATCACCCGATAAGCGATCGGTGAGCGCGCGCAAACGCCGACGTCCGAAACGTAAGTCACCAGGGCGCCGCATTGTCGGCGGCGCCTTTGCTTTATTGATTGCCGCGCCCGTCACCTACCTCGGGTTCTGCTCCCTCTGGCTGGTCGCCTACAACGTCGTTCCCCCGCCGATCACGGGCGTTCAGATTCAGCGGCTCGTCGAGTATGTCATTGACGACGGTCCCGTCAGGCACTCGTACCGGCCGGTTTCCCAGGGCCGCATCGCATCGCACATGAGACATGCGGCGGTCGCCGCCGAAGACGGCCGGTTCTACGAGCACAACGGAATCGACCTCGACGCCATCCGCGAGGCCATCGACGACAACCGCCGCCGTGGGTCGACCCGCCGAGGCGGATCGACCATTACGCAGCAACTGGTCAAGAACCTGTTCATGACCACGCACCGATCCTATGTGCGCAAGGCAATGGAAATACCGCTTGCGCTGATCGCCGAGATCGTCCTGCCAAAGGATCGCATACTGACGCTTTATCTCAACGTGGTGGAGCTTGATCGTGGCGTGTACGGCGTAGAAGCCGCTGCTCGCCATTACTATAACACGTCGGCGGTCGACCTCTCGCGGCGGCAGTCTGCAGCGCTGGCCGCCTGCCTGCCGGCGCCTCGCCGACGGTCGCCCCACCAGATGGATTGGTACACGAACATTATCCTCGGCCGCATGACCCAGATGGGATGGTGATGGAAACAGTAATTGACCTCCGCAGCGACACCGTAACACGCCCTACCCGCGCCATGCGGCGTGCCATGCTCGAGGCCGACGTTGGCGATGACGTGTTCGGCGAAGACCCGACGGCGCGGCGGCTTGAAGAGCGGGTGGCTGACTTATTGGGGAAGGAGGCCGCGCTGTTTGTGCCTTCCGGCGTCATGGGCAATCAGCTTGCGCTTCGCAGCCAGAGCACTCCGGGCGATGAAGTCATCGTGGATGAACTCAGTCATATTTACAACTTCGAGTCGGGCGCTACCGCTGCGCTCGCGGGCGTGCAACTGAACCTGATCCGGGGCAACCGCGGCATCCCCTCCCCCGAACAAGTCGAAGCGACCGTTCGTACCGGCAACTATTGGGACCCGCAAACCCGTCTCGTCTGTCTCGAAAACACCGTCAACAAGGCGGGCGGAGCCGTCGTCCCACTCGATATCATCGATGGCGTCGGCGCCGTCGTGC
>CBFGYX010000066.1:0-7907 GCA_965653075.1 uncultured bacterium | reverse complement strand
GCCCCGGACCTGATCCGGGGGAGAGACGACGATGCAGAACGAAGAGCAGATCGATTTTTCAACGGCCTGCTAAGGGTCACGTCTGGATAACGCCCGGATTAAAGCGCGGAATGTCGGGATTATGATCGGCCATTTCGATCCCCCGGCTGATCCATGCCCGCGTGTCGAGCGGGCTGATGATCTCGTCTACCCATAAGCGCGCGGCCGCATAGTACGGTGAGGTCTGCGCCTCGTACCGCGCTGTGATCTCCTTAAGTCGCTCCTCCCGCTCCTCATCCGAGAGCGTCTTTCCCGTCTTCTCAAGTTTCGATGCCTCGATCTGCAGGAGCGTTTTTGCCGCCTGCGAACCGCCCATCACCGCGATACGAGCCGTGGGCCACGCCAGCATCAGCCTCGGGTCGTACGCTCGCCCGCACATGGCGTAGTTGCCCGCACCGAACGAATTACCTACGACAATCGTGAACTTCGGCACCACGCTGTTGGCAACGGCACTCACCATCTTCGCACCATCCTTGATGATGCCTCCGTGCTCCGATCGCGTTCCCACCATAAATCCGGTTACGTCTTGCAAGAACACGATCGGCAGACGCTTCTGGTTGCAGTTCATGATAAAGCGCGCCGCTTTGTCGGCCGAATCGGAATAGATGACGCCGCCCACCTGCATTTCGCCGCGTTTATTACGCACAACGAGCCGTTGATTGGCCACAATACCGACGCTCCAGCCGTCGATACGTGCATATCCCGTAAGAATCGTCTGGCCGTAGCCTGCCTTGTATTCCGTCCAAGAACCGGCATCAATTAAGCGTGCGATTAACTGGCGGCCATCGTAAGCCTGCTGAGAATCGGTTGGGATAATTCCCGGCAGTTCCCCGGCGTCGAAGGCGGGCTTTTGGGCATCGATGCGCGTGAAACCGGCCCGCGGCATCGGGCCGAGGTTGGCCACCAGCTCGCGAATCGTCTGGAGGCACGCCTCATCGTCCGGCACGCGATAATCGGTCACGCCCGAAATTTCGGAATGAGTTTCAGCACCGCCCAGAGTCTGTGCGTCGACATCCTCCCCGATTGCAGCCTTAACGAGATATGGACCCGCGAGATAAACGGAGCCCGTTCCATCTACGATGAGGGCTTCGTCGCTCATGATGGGCAGGTAGGCACCGCCGGCAACACAACTGCCCATGATGGCAGCGATCTGTGGAATGCCTCGGCTCGACATCACCGCGTTGTTGCGGAAAATCCGCCCGAAGTGGTCGCGGTCAGGGAAGATCTCATCCTGCATGGGCAGGTACACACCGGCGGAGTCGACCAGGTAAATGATCGGCAGGTGGTTTTCCATCGCGATCTCCTGCGCCCTGAGATTCTTCTTCGCGGTAATGGGAAACCAGGCTCCTGCTTTCACCGTCGCGTCGTTGGCAACGAGCATGCACAGGCGCCCGCTCACATACCCGGTGCCGGCAATTGTTCCTCCGGCCGGGCATCCGCCCTCGTCTTCATACATCTCATAGCCGGCGAACGTCCCAATCTCAAGGAAGCTGTCGGGATCATCGAGCAGACTGCTGATCCGCTCGCGAGCGGTCAGTTTTCCGCGGCTATGCTCACGCGCCACACGCCCGGCCCCTCCGCCTTCATGTATTCGATTCCGCTTTTCTCGAAGCGCGTCGAGCATCTCATTATATGCCTCATCCAGTCGCTTAAATCTGGAAGCGCTTTTATCTACTTCGGAACCTATTGAGGTAGCGTCGGAAATAGTACTCATTCAAAATGACGTTATCGTTCGTCGCCCGGGGAATGCCTGCCACGCGAAGATAGGACGCCACAACAAAAAACCCGGCGCGTGCCGGGCTTTTCATACTCTAAACGAGTCAAATAGAGACGCTCGGCATAAAAAAGCCGGCGGGCAGACGGGCCACTACTACAGGACGGCGGTCATCTTCTGCATGATCTCGGCACGCGGCTCGCCCGTCTTCTGATGAATCAGATTCACCATCTTGGGCAGACTTCCCCGCGCGCGCTTCATCTCGGCGTCGGCGAAGTCGACGTCAGTCCAGATCGATTCGATCTGCGACTTAACACGCCGCCAGCTGTCGTTCATGCGATCGGTTGCCATAGGATTACCTCCATCTAAAATCTGCACATAACGCTACAATTATTGTTTACATAGATCGACGTCGCTTGTTTCGACAACGTAACTGGTATTTCGATAATGATAGATGTTGTTGTCGTGGGTGCAGGCATCGCCGGGCTTAGCTGTGCGCAGCGAATTGCTGATTCGGGGCGAGAGGTATGTCTCGTCGAAGCCTCCGGTCATGTCGGCGGCATGATCCAATCCGTCCGCTTCGATGACTATCTGCTCGAGCGCGGGCCTAACACGATTCAAAAGAGTACTCCTCAGACGGAAGCAATCATCGACCGGCTCGGTCTCGGGCGCCGAGTGGTCGAGGCGGGCGCGTCGGGGAGCCGGCGTTACATTGTAAAGCGAGGCAGGCTCGTGGAAGTGCCGGCCGGACTTATACCTGCTGTTCGGACGCCCCTGTTCTCAATACGAGGCAAGTTGCGCATTTTGGCGGAGCCGTTCCGGCCAACACTGCCGGACTCCTCTGCTGATGAATCCGTGGCGTCGTTTGTACGCCGACGTATGGGAAAGGAATTTCTCGACTATGCCGTCGACCCATTCGTCTCAGGCGTCCATTCGGGAGATCCGGAGAGACTGTCGATTCGGCACGCCTTCCCCCAGATGAAAGCGCTTGAAGAGGCAGGCGGCTCGTTGATCCGTGGCGCGTTCAATACGCGGAAAGAACGCAGAGCCCTGCCTCCTCCGAGATGGAAAATGTTCAGCTTCCCGGGTGGGCTGTCTGAGCTCACGACGGCCCTCCACGACCGGCTTGGAGACAAGGTGCGGCTATCAACTCCCGTGACGGACATTGAGCCGGTTGAGGACGTCTGGCGCGTGCATTCACCGTCGGCGTCTTTCGATTGTAGGAGCCTGGTGTGGGCGGCGCCACCTCGGTGCTTCCCCGCGGAAAGCCCCGTTCGTATGCCGACGCACGTCATGGAGATTGTCCATCCGCCGCTTGCCACGGTGCACCTCGGATATCCAGCGGCCGCCGTAGGCCATTCGCTCGATGGCTTCGGATTCCTCGTTCCATTCGTTGAGCGGGACGTCACCATCCTCGGCGCACTTTTCTCGTCATCGCTTTTTGACGGCCGGGCACCCGAGGGACATGTGCTCCTTACCTGCTTTGTCGGTGGACGACGGAAACCTGAACTCACCGGCTTGCCCGATGACGAGTTGCTCTGCCGTACGGAATCGGACATCAATCGCCTGCTCCATATTTCAGACGCACCGACATTCCGCTCCATCCATCGCCGGCACGAGGCGATTCCTCAGTACGAAATCGGGTACGGCGACGTCAAGTCTGCTCTTTCAGAGCTCGAATCAGACTATCCCGGGATTTTCTTTTGTGGGAATTACCGCGACGGCGTCTCCGTAACAAAAACGGTAGACAGCGGAATCGACGCGGCCCGCCGGGCACTCACGCACATCGGCGCGAGCGACAACGTACGCTGATCGCACGCCTTGATCCGGTTCGCGATTCATGCATCTGCAGGTGTTTCCTTTGTAGATCCGTCTCCCACAGGTACGCCATGCACAACCTCCGGTCCGTCAATCGACTGGTACTCGTCGAGCGTAAACGAATCCACCTCGGTTGCAGCGAAACGCGCGGCTTCGGCATCTCGCAAGCGCCGAGCATCGTCGTCACTGATCACCCCGGCCGCTATAGCGGTTTCCAACAACTGCGCGCTGGGCATGCGCGACAGCCTGCCCTGCTTGACGGCATCCCTGATGCGCCGCTCAAGATGATCGGTTTCATGAGTCAGCGTTAGCGCGTGCTCTAAACGCCCGAGCGGTCCGGCCGGATCGTTGTCGACAAATATGCCTTCGGTATGCCAGTCACGCTGTTCTCCTGGATGCTGAATGGCCTGTGCCACTTTATGACCGACCCAATCAGCCGGGGGCGTTCCGATGGGATTCATGCGCCAGCACAATTTGACCGGTCCTTTCAGAAGTGGTGCCAGTCCGGGCACGTTCAGATTATCAAACAGCCCTTCGAACGCCACCTGAATCTTGTGGAACGCGTACTCCATCCCCCATATAAGAAATGGAATGTCCTCATCGCGCCGGCCTTCCATCTCGAAGCGTACAAGCGTTGCGTTCGCCAGGTACATCCACGAGAAAATATCGGCATACCGGCCGGCCAGCTTCTCCTTTCGTTTGAGTGATCCGCCAAGCGTTGCGAGCGCGACATCAGCGTAGAACGCAAATGCGGCCGATGCCCAGGCCAGTCGGCGGTAGTAGGGCGCGGCCACGCCGTCAACCGGCGAGCGAGCGAGGCCGCCCCGGGTCAGTGTGAGACCTGCCATCCGCATGCCGTTGCTCAGGACGTGACCGACATGTGCCCAGAACGACCGGTCGAAAGCATCGAGATCATTGCGTTCGAGCGCGTCGATCTCATCGAGGATGTACGAGTGACAGCGGATCGCACCCTGGCCAAATATCATCAGGGTGCGGGTAAGGATGTTCGCGCCTTCGACCGTGATGGCGATGGGCATGCCGACGTAGCCGGACGCAAGCACGTTTCGCGGACCGCGAGAGATCCCGTTGCCGGCCATGACATCCATGCCGTCGTTGATCAAGCGACGCGATATCTCGGTGGCATTGTACTTCATCATGGCGGTCACGACAGCCGGTTTCGCGCCCTGGTCGATCGCCCCACATGTGTACCGGCGCGCCGCCTCAAGTACATATGTCAGTCCGCCGATCCTCGCCAGCGGTTCTTCGACACCTTCGAACTTTCCGATTGGTAGCCCAAACTGACGGCGAACAGCGGCATGCGCGCCGACAGTGCGATAAATATGTTTGGCCGCGCCGGTGCTGGTCGCCGGAAGCGATATCCCGCGCCCCGCCGCCAACGACTCCATCAGCATCCGCCATCCTTTGCCGACCCCGTCGACGCCGCCGATAATCGCATCGATCGGCACGACCACGTCCTGACCCTCCGTCGGACAGTTCCAAAACGGCACGCCCATCGGATCATGACGATGATCGAGCTTGACGCCTTCCTTGTTGCTCGGCACCAACGCGCACGTGATCCCCGGATTCTCGCCCTTTCCAAGCAGATTGTTCGGATCTTTCAACCGAAACGCGAGACCGATGACAGTCGAGATCGCCGCAAGTGTGATGTATCGCTTGTTCCAGTTAAGCCGCAGGTACAGCTTGCCGTCGTCGCCTCTAAAGACCTCGCCACTTGCTGAAATCGCACCGGCATCCGAACCGGCATTCGGCTCGGTCAGCGCGAAACATGGGATCTCCTCCCCCTTCGCAAGGCGCGGCAAATAGTAGCTCTTCTGCTCCTCCGTGCCGTAATGGATGAGCAGTTCAGCCGGTCCGAGCGAGTTCGGCACCATAACAGTAATCCCCAGAACCTGGCTACGTGCAGATAGCTTTGCGACTACCGCACTATTCGCCAGGGCGCTGAAACCGAGCCCGCCATATTCTTTCGGAATGATGAGCCCGAAGAAGCGCTCTCGCTTCAGATAATCCCACACCTCCTGCTTAAGGCCGCGATCCTGCGAGATCTCCCAGTCGTCCGTCATCCGGCATAGCTCGTCGACCGGGCCATCAAGGAATGCCCGTTCCTCGTCACTCAGGTCGGGATATCCCTCCTCAAGCATCCGTTTGAAGTCGGGTTTGCCGGAGAACAACTCGCCGTCGACCCAGACCGTGCCCGATTCGATCGCCGTCTTTTCAGTCTGCGAAATCGTCGGCAGGAAGCCGAGCTTGTTCATCGTCTGCATGACGGCTTTGGACAGCGTCGGCCGCCGCAATGCCGGAATACCGACGAACGCCGCGACGGTACCGAGACCCAGGACGAGGAGCTTTGAGGAGTTCCGCATGATCGTATTCCGTTTTGATGACTCGCGAAAGTTCGACTCTGTCTACCGGCGCAGATTCTCGAAGACGGCCGCCGCGCCCATTCCGCCTCCCACGCACATCGTGCAAATACCGTAGCGTGCCGAGCGACGTTGGAGTTCGTGTAAGAGCGTGGAGGTCAGCTTGGCGCCCGTGCAGCCCAGCGGATGCCCGAGAGCGATCGCCCCGCCGTTGACGTTAACCTTGTCGGGATCGAGGCCGGCTTCATTGATGACGGCAAGCGCCTGCGCCGCGAACGCTTCGTTTAGCTCGATGAGGTCAATATCACCGAGCGAGAGCCCCGTCTGGTGCAGTACCTTCCGGATGGCTTCTACCGGCCCGATGCCCATCATGTCTGGCGAGACGCCGGCCAGAGAGAATCCCACGAGACGGCCCATGGGTTCGACACCGAGTTGATCGACCATGCTCCGGCTCATGACCACGGTTGCGGCGGCGCCGTCCGACATGCCCGATGCATTGCCTGCCGTGACCGTCCCTGCCCGCTTGAACACCGGCTTCAGCTCGGCAAGTACCTCAAGCGATGTGTCGCGCCGCGGACCTTCATCCGTCTCAAATCGAATCTGTTGAGATTCGGTGCGACCGTCTTTAAAACTGGTTAGCTCCACATCGACCGGTACGATTTCTTCGTGGAAGGCGCCTCGTTCGATGGCGTCAAGAGCGCGCTGATGCGACCGCAATGCAAACTCATCTTGCGCTTCTCGGCTGATGCCGTACTTCGACGCGACATTCTCTGCCGTAATCCCCATCGACACGTAGACATCGATGTCATGCTCGACGAGATCGGGATCCGGCTGGTAGTAGAAGCCCGTCATCGGTACATGGCTCATCGACTCGACGCCTCCCGCGAGCACGCAGTCCGCCCAACCTGCTTGGATGTTCTGCACGGCAAGTGCGATCGTCTGCAGCCCGGATGAACAAAAACGATTGATCGTCGCGCCGGGAACCGTATCCGGGAATTCCGCCTTCTGTGCAACGATGCGGCCCAGATTCATCCCCTGAGGCCCTTCCGGGAAGGCGCATCCGACGAGGACGTCGTCGATCATATCAGGCTCAAGTCCGTTTACGCGATCAACGGCTCCGCGAAACGCCTGTGCGCCAAGGGCCTCGGGTCTAACATGCTTGAGCGTACCTCGTTTGGCTTTTCCCGCCGGTGTACGCACACTGCTCACGATGTAGGCGTCGTTGGTCGTCAATGTTCGGTCTCAGGTTTGATGCAGGTCGTGGGGCGCCGATCTCAATTACGTAAGGGCTTGCCGGTCTCGAGCATGTGTCGTATCCGCTCCTGTGTCCGGCGCTCACCGACGAGACGTAGAAATACCTCTCGTTCGAGCGACAGCATATACTCCTCCGTGACGTCTTGATGGCCCGATAGCGCCCCGCCGGTCATAACATGGGCGAGTTGCGAGCCGAGATACCTGTCGTACTCGCTGATGAATCCGCCTTCGAGATACTGCTGAAGTTGGACTTCAAGCGCCGCTTGACCTGGCTTACCCAGGACGGTGAAGGGTTTTTGTCGAGGTACGGGATGGTAGCCGGTTTCGTCGAGCGCGATGACGATCTGCCGGGCGGCGTATAGCCTGCGCTCGTCGTTCATAACGATGTGGCCGGCATCTCCTATGAAGCCTAATTTCCGCGCCTCAGCCGCGCTTGTCGACACCTTTGCCATGGCAATCGTCTCGAAATACGGCTGCAACGCCGACAGTATTTCATTCGGATGGCCGTTGGGCGCCCGCTCCGCAGCGAGTGCCGCAAACCTCGTGGAGCCCGTTCCCGCAGGAACAACGCCCACGCCAAGCTCGACGAGCCCGATGTAGCTTTCAGCCGATGCAACGGCGTGCGGAGACGCCATCAACAGCTCACATGCGCCACCGAGAACGCGCTGGTGGACCGCCACAACGACGGGTTTATTCGCGTAACG
>CBFGYX010000065.1:0-7918 GCA_965653075.1 uncultured bacterium | reverse complement strand
ACCAATTTTCAGACGGTCACGGATTCGCGGATCCTCGATGCGCAACCTTATCGGCTGCAGGTGATCACGGCCTCGCGCACGGCGCCGTTTCAGTCGTTCGTGCCAAGCGACCTCCCGCCGGACATTACTGCGCGCGACCTCGCCATCATCAACCAGGTAGAAATCGACGAGCAGATCCAGCAGGGGCGCCTGCTCAAGATTCCCACTCGGTAGCTGCGGACGACCACCAGTCGTGGTCTACGCCGCGTCGTCTGATTCGGAGCTCGGCGGAATGAGCGTAGCCTCTCCGCTGAGCGCCATCTTTCCTTCGCGGTATACCGTGACACGCGTACGGAGGTGCTTGTGCCGTTCGATCTTTTCGGCCACGCGCACTTCAACGGTGATGTCTGAATCCACCGGAACAGGTCTCAGAAATCGACACGAGATGCCGACGGCAACACTCCCATGGCCGGGGAAGTCGCGCCCAAGCACCTTCGATATGATGCCGAGGAGGAGTACCCCGTGGACGATCGGCTTTCCGAACCGAGTGGTGGCAGCATACTCGGGGTCGACATGGATGGGATTATCATCTCCCGTCACCTCGGCAAACTTCATGACATCTGCCGCTGACAGGTGACGATCGAACGTGAACGTGTCGCCGACGTTCAGGGATTCGTAGGTGTGCATCAAGACGCCGCGTTTTTTATCAGGATACGGAATTAAAGAAATGGCCCCCTCATTCGAAACTGAGGCGGGATGCTTCACCGATTCCCAAAACTAACGGGAAGAAACGTCGATCAATGCTTGTGCCACTCGATCAGCCACGTGATCCCATGTGAAGGCGTCGAGCACGCGCTGTCTGCCCCGTCGGCCCAGGCGTTCACGCAGCGGCGCATCCGCAAGCAACTTGATGAGTGATCCGGCGAGGGCGACCGGGTCATCCGGCGGCACGAGCACACCCGTCTCGCCGTCGACAATGGCATCGGGGATGCCACCCGTGGCGGCGCCGATGACCGGGCGCTCGCATGCATTCGCTTCGAGGAAGACGATGCCGAATCCTTCGACGGCGGGTGGCTCGTTACGAGACGGCATTGCCACGACATCGGCCGACGAGTACACATCCGGAAGATCCTCGTACGGGATGCCTCCGCAAAAGTGAACGCTCTCTTTCAGGCCAAGTCGATCGACGAGAGCCCGAAGCTCCGTCTCGAACGGGCCCTCGCCGGCGATGGCGAGCAGAGCGTCAGGCAAGGACTCGAGCACCCGCGGCATCGCTTCGATGACGGTGTCAAACCCCTTGCGCTGAACGATCCGCCCGATCGCAAGAATCACCGGGCGATCGTGGGCGCCGATACTCCCTCGGAATTCAGGGTTCTGCACCGGACTGAAACGGTCGGCATCAGTGCCGTTATTGATGACCTCGATGCGCTCGTCAGGAGCACCGAGATTCTGCAGCAGGCCCGCCGTGAAACCACTCACCGGAAGCAGGAGGTCAGCATTTCGGACAACGTGCCGGCGGGCCTTTCCATATGCGATGGATAACGGCGGCGGCACCGCGTCAAAAAGCAACTCGCGGCCATGCGCGGCGACGACAACGCGCCGCGGAAAGCCCGTCTTCCTGCGGGACCGCAGCGCCGGCAGCGCCGTCTGCCATTGCGCGTGAAAGCTAACATCGATGTTCAGGCTCGTTGCTCGCTTCGGCAGTTGTGTGAAGAGGGGCAGGGGAAGGAGATCCGGCCGAACGGCAATGCGCTGAACGAGCGGATCGAGCGTGGCGTCGATCTTAGTGGCATTCTTGTGGGAGGGAACGATGATCCGGGCGATGAGGCCTCGATCGGCGAGACGCCGCGCGATCTCCCACGAATATGTCTGAATGCCACCAACGGCCGGCGGGAAGTCCTGACTGATAAACAGTGCCCGCGTCATAGCCGGGCGAGAAGAGCCTTCGGAAGTCGCTGCGCCGTCATCTCCGGGCGGCGCGCAATCGCTCTGTCGATGAAGGTCGCCCAGGGCAGTGCCAGAAATATGAGCTGCAACGTGAACGCATTGAAGGCAATATTCATCGTCATCAACACCCCAAAATGCATCGCGATGATAATCGGCGTAATGTAGTAGCGTGTTTTACGAAACCACATCAGGAAGCCACAGAACTCCACGATCAGTCCAAACAGCAAAACGATCGTCCCGACCACGACGCTCCCGAGAATCATCTCCTGCAGGAAATTCAGCTCGTAGAGCCCGAACTCCGACAGCGAGTCGACATAACGCTCGTTAATCCACATCCAGAGATGGCGTCCGTTTGGCCAGTTGAGCCCTGTGCCGATCAGCTTCGCGAAGGCGGCCGTCACATAACCAAGTCCGACGAAGAAGTAGATAAACCCCAGCGTGAAACGCCGTCGGTGTGTCGGGTTATTGAAGAACGACATTGCAACGGCGAGCGCCAGAATGCTTACGCCGATCATGTTGGAGCCATGCGAAATCTCGCCCAGGCTATAGCGGCTGACGTATTGCAAGTGGAATAGCGCGATTGCGATCCAATAAGCTATGCCCGGGACGATCCGAGACACACCCAGCGCCGCCGCTATGGTAATTGCGCCCGCATTCCAGAACGCGAGGTTATTCCCGAACATGAACGAGACATCCACATAGCCGGCGATGCCGAGCGGCAGGAGAACCGTCTCGATCTGCGGTATGTACTGCGCCCAATCCCACACAAATACGAGCATGTAGACGACCAGGAAAAGCTCGAAGAACCGGAAGAACAGCTTTTCGCCGAGCGTCTCCTCAAGGTCGGGAGAGAAGAGGTTGTCAATCAGTCGTTTCATCATTCTGCGTCCAGTCCTTCGGCCATCGTTGCCTCGTCACCCTCCAGAAGCATCAATGGGCGGGCCGTCACTTGAACGCCGCCCCCCGATTGTTCACCGACCACGCTGTATACCATCAACCGTTCGTGTTCGGCTACACGACCTCGAAACATCGCCTGGAGCCCCCTCTGGTAATCTTCCGTCCACTCCTTCGTTTTGGACACGAAGTTAGAGAGGTCATTCTGAAAGATCCCGTGCTCCCCGACCGGGTAAACGCGCCCCGGAAGCTTGTCAATGGTGGCCGACTTCCACAGCTCATCCGCCGGTACCTCCGGCGGAATCTCCATCACGAGTGCGCGTGTCCATGGATTTCCGGCAGACGAGAACATCGGATAGATGCTCAGCGGCCAGAACTCACCAAGATGCGTTGACACGAGTAGCGCGTGTGCCACAAAGCAGGCGGCCAGAACACGCGCGGCCTTCTTCCGAAAAGTCATCAGTTTTCTCAGCTTGCGGATGCGATTAAGTATGCTGAGTACGGGTCCATGTTCGTGTAGATACATCGAGAAAAGTTCGCGGGTTGTGCGCAACAGGGCTGTGGATAGGACGTTGCTCGCCTCCACAATCATCCACCCATTCTGATGGCGGCGTCGGAAGACATTCGCGGCCGCTGCGAGAGGAAGCCTTTTTGGCAACGAATATTCGAGACAAGACGAGGTCTGTGTTCGACTGGTGGCGATCGCCGCAGGGGATGCTTGTGGCGAAGCGGCTTCAAGTATTGATGACCATAGGCATCGTCACCTACCTGGCGGTCCGCCTGACGTCGATCGGCTGGATAAGTATCGTTGAGTCGCTGCCGACGTCGCCGCTGTTCTACCTCCTCTTCGCGCTGCTTTACGTCTCGCTTCCACTCGCCGAGGTTCTGGTTTACCGAGCAGCCTGGGGGCCGATGCCGTTTCGGAAGACCTTTGGCGCGCTCATCAAGAAACGGGTGTACAACCGCGATTTGCTCGGGTATTCCGGCGAGGTCTATCTCTATATGTGGGCCCGCAACGTGGTTCGGAAGACGGAACGCGAACTGCTCGAGACGGTGCGCGACACCAATATCGTTTCGTCGGTGGCGTCGACGGCGGTCGCCATATGCCTGCTCACCGTGTTTCTCTACCTCGGCCACTTCAATGTACGCGGCTGGTTCAGCCACCAGCCGATCCATTATGTGCTCATCGGCGCCGCGATCGCGGCGGTGCTGATTGCGCTCGGCTGGCGCTTTAGGCGATACATTTTCTCGATGGCTCCACGCATTGCGGCCATCGTTCTCGGCATCTACGCCGTGCGCCTCATACTCGGCCAGGTATTGCAGATCGGCCAGTGGTCGGTTGCCATGCCGTCCGTTGCGCTGTCAACGTGGTTCACGTTCGCGGCGGTGTCGCTCATCGTCTCGCGTATCCCGTTCATCCCGAGCCAGGATCTGGTGTTCCTGGGTGCGAGCGTCGAACTGTCCACTATGATGGATATCCCGACGGCGGGTGTGGCGGGGATGCTGTTGGCGATCAGCGTTCTCGATAAAGTGACGAATCTAAGTCTATTCGCCGGAATTTCGATATACGAACGTCGATCGGCTCGTAAGCCGGACGACGACTCATTAGGAGTGGCTAAAGGTGGTTCGGAAGACGTCCGGTCTTTCCACGACGGTTCTGCCCCAACCGGGCAAGCGTGACGCCTGTCGGTTTGGCATCCTGCTTGATGTCTACCGGGCTCACCCGTTCAACTTCGTTGCCGATGTTCTGGAAATCGCCACTACTCGTCCTAAGCTTGTCTCTCATTCTCTCCGCGAATGTAAGCGTTGCGCAAGCCACGGAGCCGGGCGCTCGTATGATTGAAGATTTTCAGTCGTACCGCGCTGGAGACATCCCGCACGAATGGAAATTCCTCCGCAACCGCCGCATCATCCCGCTGAAGCCCGAGCATTTCAACGATCGCGAGAAGTTTACCATTGTTGAAGAAGGTCGCCGCCGTTTCGTCCGGGCGTACACCGAAGGCGAGGCTCAGCATATCATTCTCCCCGCCAATGATGGCGAGGGCGGTGGATTCGGGTGGAGTCTGAGCGAGCATCCCCGCTTGAGCTGGGAATGGCGGGCACACAAGTTACCCGAAGGCGCGCGCGAAGACCGCATCAACGATACGGGAGCCGCCGTATATGTGACCTTCGACACAGACTGGCTGGGCCGCCCGCGGAGCATCAAGTACACGTACAGCAGCACGTTGCCGGTGGGAACGGTGGTTCGGTTCGGACCGCTCCGCGTCATCGTGACGGACACCGGCGCCGATGGCATTGGTGACTGGCGACAGGTAGACCGCGATGTCGTCCGAGATTACCAGCAAGTATTTGGCGGCGACCCGCCCGACCGCCCGCTTTCGATCACGCTGTGGAGTGATTCCGACGACACGAACTCTACTGCCAAGGCCGACTTCGACAATATCCGACTGCTGCCGCCGCGCCGGTAACACGTCATACACGCTGGATAGATGAATAGAATTTTTGAATCGCTTCGGCCACTGATCAGGGCCACCGTCAACCACGCCGGCTTAGTCGTCGTCGTTGCCGTGATCCTTTCATTTATAGGGATCTACAACGCGTCGAAGCTGAGCATCGACACTGATTTTTCGAAGCTGATTCCGTCGACTTCGCCGTCGGTCCAGGCGATTGAGCGGCTGAGGGAAGAAGTGGGCGGCGAGAGTCCGGTCGACGTCGTTATCGAGAGTCCATCGTTCGAGGCGAACAAGCGGTTTGCCGAAGCGCTGATCCCGCTCGCGCTCGAGATGAAAGGCGAAGGACGCACGGAGCCTTACCTCAACCGCGTTGATTACATCCGCGATACCGAGTTCCTCGAAGACAACGCCCTGTACTTCGCCACGCTCGCTGAGCTCGATTCACTTGAGACCTACCTGCACCGCGAGATCGAAAACGCTCGGCTCGAGGCAAATCCGTTCTTCTTCGACATCGAAGACGATTTTGAGGATGAGGAAGGTGGCGAGGACTCCGCTCAGACGCTTGCCGATCTGGAGGAATCCTATGATGCGATTGTCGGCAAGGAATATCCGATATCGGATGACAGCACGACGATGGTGGTGAGGTTTTATCCCACCGGATCGCAAACGAACATCTCTTTCATCGCCGATCTGTATCAGGATCTCGAGGTGCTTACGGCATCGCTCGGGCCCGAAGGCTTCCATTCTGAAATGGAAATCACGCTGGCCGGGCGATTGCTGCGTCAATTGATCGAGGTCAGGTCGATCACGGATGACGTCATCGGCAGCTTTGGCGCGGGTGTGCTGACCGTGCTCTTGATCGTGATGGCGTACTTCACGTACAAGGCGTACGTGGCGCGTGCCGGGCGGCGATACAATGCACCCGCCTTGTTCTCCTCGTTGGCGCGGGCGCCGGTCATGGGAGCTCTCATCGGAATCCCCTTGCTGATGAGCCTTACGTGGACGTTCGGCATAGCGTATGTGGCCTTCGGTGCGCTCAATTTGATGACGTCGACGCTCGGCCTGGTGCTATTTGGTCTCGGGATTGACTACGGCATCCACTTTTACGCCCGCTATTCGGAGGAGCGTGCACAGGGTCTCGGATTGCTGGAAGCTGTCGAAACCACGTTCCAGAGTACCGGTCAGGCAATTGCGGTAGGCGGGCTGACCACGGCGGCGTCGCTGTTTGTATTGTGCATCGCTGATTTCAAAGGTTTCAGCGAGTTCGGGCTCATCGCCGGCCTGGGCATCGTTAATGCCCTCGTGGCAATGATCCTGGTGCTGCCTGCACTGCTGGCCCTTTTCGAACGCGCGAGGCTACTGAACTTCAATAGTCGGCCCGAGGCGTCGGCCGCGCCGATCGTTCGAAGGGGGCGCTTCCCAATGGCTCGTGGTGTCATTCTGACAAGTGCTGCGATGATCGTCGCAGCCGTCGTATTGTCGCCACGCGTCGGCTTCGAATACGACTTTGGCTCGCTCGAGCCCGATTATGAGGCGTATGACGAGCTCAATGAGAAAGTACGCCGCGTCTATAATGGCAGCGGCTCCAGGCGTAACCCGGCCTACTTGCTCGTCGATACGCCGGAAGAGGCCCGCGAAGTACGTGATGCCGTGCTTAGGCACGCGGCGCAAGACACGTTGACACCGACCATCGGCCTCGTCGAGACGATCCAGGATCGATTCCCATTGACGCCGGAGGACCAGGCAGTCAAACTTCAACGCATCGCTGAGGTCCGCGAGTTGCTCAACGAACCGTTCCTGCAAGGCGATGAGTCGGGCGATATCGAGCGTCTACGCCGGGCGGCAGGCACAACCGCCGCGCTCGAAATTGACGAAGTGCCGGAGTCGCTCCGCAATCAGTTTCTTACCAAATCAGGCGAGATCGGCCATTTCGTAATGGTCTATCCGAGCGTCGGCCTGTCCGACGGCCGGAATTCGATGGCGTTCGCGGAGGATGTCGGCACCATCGTGACCGAATCGGGCGAGGTCTATCATGCGGGCTCGACGTCACTCGTCGCTGCCGACATGTTGAAGCTGATGATGGCGGAAGCGCCATGGATGATCGCTCTGACGTTCATCATCGTAGCCATACTCATGTGGACACATTTCCGATCGATTCGGTGGGCCGTCCTTGCGCTCATCCCGCTCGTGGTGGGTGTGCTCTGGATGATGTTGTTCATGGAGATCTTCAACATCAAACTGACCTTCTACAATATGGTGGTACTTCCGGCGGTACTCGGCATCGGTAACGACGCAGGCGTGCACATCGTGCATCGCTTCCGGGAGGAAGGACGCGGCAGTATCATGGATGTGCTGCGGTCGTCCGGCGAACACGTGAGTGTCGCCTCTGTCACCACCATGGTCGGTTTTGGCGGCTTAGTGCTGAGCTTCCACCCGGGTCTCTTTTCAATCGGCCTGCTGGCCTTCGTCGGGATTGGCGCTACGTGGGTGGCGGCCGTCACGCTTTTGCCGGCACTCCTACAATACTTCGATGACCGCGCGGACAAGGCGGAGGGCAAAGCGAACCGTGCGACTGCCCCCGCACTGGAAGAGACCGCCCGTGATGAGCACGATGCGCAGCAGCTGCAGGCGCTCGCGCACTGACG
>CBFGYX010000064.1:0-7950 GCA_965653075.1 uncultured bacterium | reverse complement strand
CTGAAAACGCTCGTCGGTCATGCGCTCTCGGACAAGAGCAGCCGTGGCATCGATCGACTCATCATCCACAATCAAAAACTCGATCCGATCCGCCGGATAGTTCTGGGCCGCAAGCGCATCGAGGCAATCAGGCAAAGCAGATTCTTCGTTACGAGCCGCGACGATGACGGTCACCGACGGAAGCTCAACGTGCGGCACTTCCGTCCGACGCGACTTCATCAGCATCAGGGCCGCAAGCATACCCAGGAACGCGTAGATGACAACGGAAATAGTGGCGAGAGTCATGGATCCGGGAGATGACGAAAAGTCCAGCCTTCGGGCACGAGTCTGTCGAGCACGGCGCGAGTGATATCGATCGACATCGAGATGCACGGCTCGTGGTCGTGCAGCGTGATGATGGAGCCCGGCCGGATGAAGCGGCAGATTCTATTCGCGACTTCGGCCGCTGACGCTCGGCTGTAGAACTCGCCCCCCAGGATATCCCACATCGCAACGCGGCCGCCGGCAGACTCGGCGGCACGCATCAGGCGCGGCGTGATATGGCCGTACGGCGGGCGGTACCAGAATCGTCCGCTTGGGCGGACCGCCCGAACGGCTTTCCCCAGATCGCTGAGTACTATAGCGGACCGCGTCGTCCACGCATCCAGATGCGCGTAACCGTGGACGCCGACGCGGCGGCCCGCGCCTTCAATCGTATCTCTGAGATGCACGTGCTGGTCTACCTGAGAACCGAGGAGAAAAAACGTTGCCTGTGCCTCGTAGTCATCCAGAAGATCAATCAGCCGCTCCGTTCCTTCGTCGGTAGGGCCATCGTCGAAGGTGAGATAGGCAACGCGCTCGCCGTCATGACCTGGGATACGCCACACGAGTCGATCGAGCCACGGCGCGGCTATCCTCGGCAAGGTGACTCCAATGAAGTCGCGTCTGATCGATCCCGCACCTGATATCTTGGCACGCTTCATAATGGAGGCACCCGCCTGTTTTTCCATGACACGTCGAACAGCGAGCCTGCTGCTCCGATAGCCACCACGTAGGGCACCTGAATCAGTTGTCCCGGAATGAACCACCGCATCAGGCCGCGCCGCCTGAAGTACCGGGTCGACGCGGATAGCAAGATACCTTCAGGTAGAAACTTGATCAGCGCCGCGATCAGAAATACCGACCAGGTGGCCGGCGAGATGATGACACGGATCCCCGCCAGAAAGAACAGCACGTAAAACAAATACACGCCGACGATGGCCGCGACGAGCGAAGGCGTCGGATAATGCGCGCCGTTACTTGCCCAGCGCTGCCGCTGGCGCAGGAAATCGGGAAGCGAATTGACGGGGTCCGTGCGTACCACCGCCTCATGATCACTGCAAAAGCGAACGTAGCGAGGGTTTTCTGCGTACAGCAACTGCAGGAGCGCTTCATCGCTGGGCTGCGCGCCCTTGAGCATGGCCCCCGTAATCCGCGAGAGATACATCTCGCGACGATAGGCCAGGTTCGCACCGTTGCACATATTTGGAACGCCGGCACCAATTCCTCCGGCACCCACCGCGATCAATCCCATGAACTCGAGTGCCTGCAGGCGTGTGTACCAGGATCGATCGAAATTGTAGACTACCGGGCCGGCAACGAACTGAGTTTCCTCCACAAATGTCTCGGCCATGCTCCGAACCCACCGCTGGTCGACTTCGCAGTCGGCATCGGTAGACAAAATGAGCTCGGCCGTGGACGATCGAACCGCCTCGTAGATCGCACGGCCTTTACCGGTGAGGACCGGGACATCGCCGTTCGAAAGCGAAATCAGGCGAAGGCGTTTGTCCTCACGAGCAAGCGCCCGCACAACTTCCGCCGTCTTGTCGTCGGAGTGATCATCGACGACGACCACTTCCATTTCGGCGTAATCATTAGCCAGTATGCTGACGAGGCATCGACGGATGGATGCCTCTTCGTTCCGGGCCGCAACGACGACCGTCACGCTTGGCAAGGGCGGCTCGCTCCGTATGTTCTTCCGCTTCAAGGTGCGGAAAAAGCCGAAGGCGAAAAGCGACATCAATCCGCCGTAATACAGCGCAAAGACGAGCAGGGAAATATCGAACCAGCTCATTACTCAGGCGCCCGTCGTGGCCGTATCTCGTTCCTCGACCGTCTCCTTTCGCAGCTTGAGTCGAAAGACAAATGGTGCGCCCGCTGTCGAAGGAACGACGAGGTTGATAAAGAACATCATCAGCGAGGCGTTAAAGGCGGCCGCCTCGGGAAATCCAGCCTGGCCCATAAAGAATACGGCCGAACCTTCGCGAATCCCGAGATCCATCAGAGTGATCGACGGGATCAGGTACTTGGCGTAGAAGGTCATGGAGGCGCCGGTGTACACCTGCGCCACGGGTGCCGCGCCTGAAAAGGCGAACATCAAAAACACGAACTGCGATACAAAGACCAGATAACGAGTCGTTGACAGGGCGACATAAGGTCCAACGTGCCGGTTCTCAACGCGCTGCAGGAATTCCACCGGCTCCAGCACCTTCGGGCGTTTGATCCAGCGGTCGAGGACGCGATACGCGGGTCGCGGCATCAGCAGCACAAAGCCGAGGAGGAGGATGCTTGCCAGGCCGATCGCCACGAAAATCCACCACATCGACAACGGCTCGGGGCGCGCAAGGTACATGAAGGCGAGCATGGCGAACATCCCCACCGTCACGCCGACCAGCATATCGATCATCCGTTGGTACATCACCAACATGCTGAGCTCCCACTTGTTGTTGCTCCCATAATAGAAGGAGCGCCCCGCCAGCTCGCCGATACGCCCGGGCGTAAAGAAGCCGACCGCATATCCGCTCAACAATGCACCGAAAGCCGTGCGCAATGGAGCACGCAAGGGCGTCAGCCGTGTAATCCGGTGCCACAGCGTGCCCTCGATGAAAAGATTGACGGGCAAGAGAAGTATCGCCGCGGCGATCCAGAACGGGTCTGCCTGGCGCGCCGTGTCGACAATCAATCTGAAGTCGACCACACGAATGAGGTAGACCAGGATGCCGCCGGCGAGCGCAAGCTTGATGAGCGTCGTTAACGTCGACTTCTGTAGCAATGGAGTGCCGGCTTTTTAGCAAAGTCACCTGTGACGTTGAAGTGAACTGGAAGGTTCAACGACACTAGGAAAGATGATGGTGCCGGCCGAGATTATATGAGTAGTAATATGTGGTTTACGCCCGGCAAGTTCGTCAATCGGAGATCCTCTCGGATTGAAGAATGGACTAAAGGTCAGACTCCACTTCGATGATGGGCGTAAGGTGGTATATTTCGCGGTCCGATGAAGAAGCCCTCCTCTCAATGCGCATCCTGATTATCGGCGGCGGCGGCCGCGAACACGCCCTTGGCTACGTCCTGGCGAAGGATCCTGCCCGGCCCGAGCTGTTTTTTGCACCCGGCAACGCGGGCACGGCCTCCCTCGGCACGAATGTCGATCTGGTCGACGGCGACGACATCAACCTGCTGGCGTTCGTTCGTAAGGAGTCCATCGACCTCGTGATTGTCGGGCCGGAAGCGCCGCTCGTCCGCGGCATCGCCAACACGCTCGAAAAGGAAGGCGTCCGCGTGATTGGTCCAACGGCTGCCGCGGCCCGGCTCGAGGGAAGCAAGAGTTTCTCGAAGGACTTCATGATCCGGCACGGCATACCAACGGCAATACATCGCACGTTTCATCGGAGCCAGTACGACGAGGCGCGCGCTTACATTGAATCCGAGGGCGCACCGATTGTGCTCAAGGCGTCCGGACTTGCAGGGGGTAAGGGAGCCGTCGTTTGCCGAACGCTTTCCGAGGCAATCGCCACGCTCGATGCCATCTTCCGCACCGATGTCTTCGGGTCGGCCGGTGATGAACTCGTCGTTGAGGAGTTCATGATTGGAGAGGAGGCCAGTATTTTTGCGCTGTGCGACGGCAACACGTACTCGCTTCTTCTACCGGCGCAGGACCATAAGGCCATCGGCGAGAACGACACTGGTCCGAATACTGGTGGGATGGGCGCTTACACCCCGGCGCCGATCATCGACGACGGGATACTCGCAGAGGTTGAGCGACTGGTGATCGAGCCGACTCTTCGGGGGATGGAAGAGGAGGGGTGTCCGTACAAAGGCGTTTTGTTTGTGGGATTGATGATCACGGATGAAGGACCTCGTGTCATCGAGTATAACTGTCGGCTCGGAGATCCCGAGGCGCAGGTTGTACTTCCCATGCTTGAAACGAGCGCGGTGGAGATGATTACGGCCATCGCGAACGGCGAACTTTCCCGGATCACCCTTCGAAATCGACCGGGCGCCGCGGCGACGGTCGTTCTCTCTTCAGGCGGTTATCCGGGCTCTTACCAAACGGGGTATGAAATTACAGGCCTCGACCGAGCGGGTGAAGTGGATGGCGTAACGGTTTTCCATTCCGGGACACGCATTGATGAGCGTGGCCGGATCCTGACGGCGGGGGGACGCGTGCTGAGTGTCACGGCAATCGGTGAGACTCTGGATCAGGCCCTTATGCGGGCCTATTCGGCCGCCGACTTGATATCATTTGAGGGGAAATATGCCAGGCGGGATATTGGGCGTAAAGGGTTGGCGCGCATCGCGTAGCTGGGGCCGCGCCGTTGTGTTGGCAGCCGTCGTGGCGTGCTTCGGGATGTCGTCGTCGCCGGCGGACCCCGAGATCATCGCCACATTCCGTGACGCCACTCGTCTGGCGGTCGATCCGCTCGGAAATATCTACGTGATCGACCGCGGGGCGGGAAGGCTGATCAGGCTGAGCGTCGATGGTCGTCGGATTGAGATTGGCGGTCCGGGTGCCGATGTGCCGGAGCCCTCGGCGGTTGATCCGACAAACGGACTCTTCGTGGTCGTTGCCGACCGTGCCTCAGGATCGCTGTTTCAGTTCAGCCGGGATATGGCGGCCATTGGCCCGCTCGGTAGCGGTACGGTGCGAGCGCCGCTTTCAACCCGGGATGACGCAGGTGAACGAGGTGTAGGATCGGCTTCCGGCAGGAGGACGTCCGCTGATGACATCACCGTCGGGAGAGAAGGCGATATCTTCATTCTCGACAGCCGGGCTCGGCATGTTGTACGGCTCGACCCGTATTACCGGATGGAACGGGTGATCGGTGGTTTTGATGACGGCAACGATGCCCTGGCGGAACCGGTATCTTTGTGCATGGATGACGACGGGACGCTCTTCGTGGCCGATAATGGACCGAAGGAGATCGTGGCGTTCGATATGCACGGAGCGAGGACGAACAGCCGGCCGTTGACGGGGGAGGAGTCGATCCGGGCGCTTCGATGCGATCCCGACGCACGGCTTGTCGTCCGCGAAACCATGATTGATCTGGTGTCGGAGACTGAAATCAGGCAGATCGTGCTCGATGTTCCTACCGACGCTGAGCTACGAGATGTCGCCCGTATCGGAGACGATTTCCTGATTCTCACGCCACGTCATCTGTATCGGACGTCCGGGCCCGCGAATTTGAGAACTGCGGCCGAATGAGGACGATGCTCGCCGTCGACCTCGGGCTGAAGACGGGCCTCGCGCTCTATTCGGATGAGCCTCGTCTGATCTGGTATCGTTCTCAGAATTATGGATCTACAGAGCGACTGAAACGAGCGGCGTATTCCGTCATTCATGATATGCCGGA
Organism: uncultured bacterium; assembly: GCA_965653075.1. Lineage (GTDB taxonomy): Bacteria > Bacteroidota > Rhodothermia > Rhodothermales > CAZKDQ01 > CAZRTY01. Next base: position 2,302 of record CBFGYX010000064.1, on the reverse strand, counting down.
TCTCAGTTACATCGTGATCGAAGGCGGCGGCGTTCTGGCTCGACCGTGGGCGCTCCAGGCAGCCAGGCACGATGTCGAGGTGCTCATGGTGAGCGCGCACGAATGGCGTGCAGCGCTGCTGAAGAAGCAGGATCAGGGTCCCACCAGGCGTGCGAAACGATCTGCAGAATCGCTCGCGCCGAAGGTGATCGATGCCATGCAGGGCAAACGGCCGACATCATTGCGGCACGACGCCGCCGAAGCTATCCTCGTTGGACTCTGGGCGATGGGCCGACTTGGCTGGATCGATAGGTTACAAGATTATGTTTGATCGAGCGGTCATCGCTCATCAGGACGCCGCTTGTTGGTACGGCGCGCATCACACCGCGCATCCGCAGGCATTGCACCGACTGGATACGACTCGACGCATCGCTACAGCTACGTCTCTCCTCTGACAATCCGCCCGGCACTGGTGCGTTACGCCTCAGTCGTTCTGCTATTGTGGTTTGCGGTATCCGCCGCATACGCGCAGCCGGTATCGTCTCCTCGGCACACGCATGAGTTGAGACTGACGCCTGAGGCAGGGCCGGAGTATCCGATCGAGCGGTTCGCGATCCCGGCGAGCTTCCGCCTCAGTGTCAACGGCGTCGACGTGGACAGCACAGGATTCAGTGTGGAGACGCGCCGCAATATTATCTACATCGACCAAGCCGTGCTCGACACCGCAGAGGTCGTCCTGCTTCGCTATCGAACGATCCCGTTCAGTCGCTCACCGGAGTTCACGTTCGTCGACACGACGACCATCCCCCGCGACACCGGGGCCGTGCGTACGTCGGCATCGATCTTTCGGGGCGCAGACACGGATCCGTTCGCCGGCGTCTCGCTGCAGCGGCGAGGATCGATCACGCGGGGCGTCTCCGCCGGCTCAAATCGGGATGTCGGCATTGAGTCGGGTCTGAGGCTCGAGCTTTCCGGTGAAATTGCCGACGGCGTGGGCATCCGGGCTCTGCTGTCGGACCAGAACACGCCTATCGTACCCGAAGGCACGACGCGCCGGCTCGAGGAATTCGATCGCGTGCTGATCGAGATCGATGCACCGGTGGGCGCCGTCACGCTCGGGGACGTCGATCATGTCGTCTCGGGACCTGCATTCGCGCGGCTCTCGCGCCGTGTGCAAGGAGCTGCGGTTTCTTCCCGCGTATTTTCGCCCGAAGGTGGTCGTCCCGGGGGATTCGTCAGGGCGGCCGGGGCCGTATCACGCGGACGATTCCGTTCGCAAGTACTCAACGTCCAGGAAGGCGTCCAGGGGCCGTATCGTCTCACGGGCGCTGAGGGCGAGCCGTTTGTGCTGGTCATCCCCGGATCGGAGACGATTTACTGGGATGGCGTCCCACTTACCCGAGGAGAGAATGATGATTACGTAGTCGACTACGCGACCGGGGAGATCCGTTTTACGTCGAATCGCATCGTTTCGGAAGAGCGCCGCGTGCTCGCCGAGTTTGAATACAGTACGTCGCAGTTCACTCGAACGCTCGTAAGCTCACATGCGGAAGTTCATTTCTGGGAGGGTGCCCGCGGGCCACGCGTGAGAATCGGCAGCGCGTTCATCCAGGAGGCCGACGGCTCACGCTTTCTGGACGAGGCGGGGCTGACGTCTGCAGATTCGCTCGCCCTCGCGCAGGCGGGCGATTCACCGTCGTTTCGAACTGGAGCGGAACAGGTGGTTTTCGATCCCGAGGCACCGTTTGTCCAGTACATTTTGCGGGATACGCTGCAGGCCGATGGTTCGGTGGATACGTTTTTCGTAGCGATCGAGCGGCGTCCGGAGGCCGGCGAGTCGGTTTATCGTGTCCGGTTTACTCACGTTGGCGATGGTCTGGGCGATTATATCCGCGCCGGCCATACGCTCAACGGCATCGCCTACGAGTACGTTGGACGTGGCCGTGGATCCTACCTGCCGGTTCGCCGCTTGCCTCAGCCGATGCAGCACAATCTCTTCGACGTGTACGGCAGCGTGGCGGTCATCCCAAACGTGGAGGTGTTCGGGGAATGGGCACGTTCGTTCCAGGACCTGAACCGGCTGTCCCCGCTCGACGCGGAGGATGATGCAGGCTCAGCATACGAAGCCGGGGTCCGCATTTCGCCGATCGAGTTGTGGGAGCGGATCGAGGTCTCCGGCATGTATCGACATCGAAGACTCGACCGGCATTTCAGTCCCTTCGACCGGATTCGGCCTGTTGAGTTCGGTCGACAGTGGAATCTGGATGTGGGATCGACGCCGGCAAGCGGCATTCCCGATGCGCGTGAGGCGACGGATGAAGTC
>CBFGYX010000063.1:0-8152 GCA_965653075.1 uncultured bacterium | reverse complement strand
TGATAAAGGTGATCTGGTCGGCAAACCCCGGCGCGCGGCGCGCCTGCTCGATGGCGACGCCGTCAAAGAGTTCGACGGCCGAAGGCTTCGTCCGGAGGTGTGTGCTGACGTCCCGAAGAGAGTCGAGCCGGTCGCGGTAGTGAACGATGCCGAGCGCCGTCAGCCGAGGCCGCGTCACGACGTCGAGCGTGACGTCGAGGATTACGCCGAGCGTGCCTTCGCTTCCTGCGAGTAGCCGCGCCACGTTGCGAGGCGTGTCGAGCAGATGCTCGATCCTATAGCCGTTGCTCCGCCGCCAGTGCCGGGGCGTGTCTCGCTCGATGATGGCTCGCTCTTTCTGGAGCAGAATGTCGAGCTTTCGGTAAATGTCGCCCTCGAGACCGGGCCGGTCCAGCGCGACCTGCCATCCGGCTTCGTCGAGCGGACCGAACTCGGCGACCGAGCCGTCTGCCAGCACCGCACGCAGGCTTCGCACATGATGCACGATGTTGCCGTAGAGCAGCGAGTGCGTGCCGGTAGCGTTATTCGCGACCATTCCCCCAATCGTCGCGCGGTTCGAACTCGCCGGGTCGGGCCCGATCGTGAGGCCGTGCGGCCGCAATGCATCGTTCACGTGGTCGATGACCGCGCCGCTCTGCATGCGGACGAACCGCTGGTCGGGGTTGATCTCGATGATCTGATCGAGGTGGCGCGTGAAATCGATGACGAGCGCTTCCCCGACCGCCTGCCCTGCGAGGGAGGAGCCACCGCCCCGCGGAAGCACCGGTACGCGATGGCGAGATGCGATCTCGACCGCTCGCCGAACGTCGTCCTCCGTGCGCGGAATAAGCAGCGCGATCGGCAGGATTTTATACATGCTCGCGTCCGTCCCGTAGAGGGCACGCGTCATGGGGTCGATGCGCACGTCGCCGGTAACCGCCGCGCGTAAATCGGCGATGAACGGCGACGCCTCGTCAAACGCCACACTCAACTTGTGCGCAACGACATCCGCGGTCATATCTCAATCTCCTCGCCCTTCTTCGGCACGTGAACGTTCAGCTCGGGATAGAAGAATCTCAGGTTGTCGGCAAGCCATGTCCGGGCAGGCGCATCGCCGTGGACGAGGATGACATGCTCCGGCTTGAGCTTTTCGACGAGCTGGATCAGGTCGCGGCGGTGGCTGTGACTGCTCATCCGGAAACGCTCCACAAATGCATTTAGCGGCTGCGGCCCGAGGTCGTCATCCAGGATGACGGGCGAGCCCTGCCCCAGAGCGAACGACTTCTGCAACCGGTCGGCCGGCGAGTCTTCACGCGCGAAACCAACCAGCAGGATTCCGTTCTTCTCATCCTCAACCATGAGCTGCGCCAGCCTGTTCGACAGCGTCCGCTCGAACATCATCCCGCTGCTGACGACAAAAATCCCCGGCGATTCGAGCGCGTTCATGAGGGCGGCCGTGCTCTTGGGCACGCGTCGCTGCTCGATCCCATACATCTGGAAGCTCTCGTCGATGCGGGGCGTCGTGAACCGCGTCTTATCGTAAATGTCCGACACCGCGCGCAACCCACCGGCGCTGTAAACCGGGATATCGGAAGGGATGACGCCCTTCTCCTTCAATTTGTGGATGATGGCGAGTGTTTCCTGCGCCCGCCCCATGGCAAATACCGGCACCAGTGCCGAGCCGCCACGTTCGATGATCATCTTGAGGCGCCTGCCGAAGCGCTCGATTTCACGCCGACGGGTCGTCAGCTCGGCATCCGGGTCCGCTCCCAGCGTCGACTCGAGAATCAGGACGTCGACCTTCTCTTTGGGATAATCGCCACCGGGGATGATGCCCTGCGCACGCAAGTTCGTGTCGCTCGTGTAGAAAATACGGCGCGTCGTTCCCGCCTCATCGGCGTAGGTCAGCAGGCTTCCCGCGGACCCGAGGATGTGCCCGGCGTTGTAAAACGTCGCGCGGATCGGCGTCTCACCCCGCAGCCCCGTGACGTCGAACGATTCGTTCAGCTTATGGGCCAGGTACAGGTAGCTATACACGTTGACCTCTTCCTCCGAGAAAAGTGGAGGGGAGGTTGCCGTACCTTCGCGCATCCGCCGCCGCTGCAGCCGCGCCGACGCCGGTAGCACGTGATCAGCCAGATCCCGGGTGGCGTGCGTCATGTGCACCTTCAAGTGCGGGAAGTGCTGCAGGATGCTGGGCAGGGCGCCGATGTGGTCGTGGTGGGCGTGCGTAACCAGCAGACTGTCTGCATACCAGTCGTGCCGGTTGTGGATGATGTCGAGGTCGGGGAGGGCGGCCACACCTTCGGCTTCGGGGTCGATGCCGGCGTCGAGCAGGATGCCTGTTCCGCGAACCGACAGGAAATGGCAGCTCGCACTAATCGTCTCGGTCTCGCCGAGCGGACAGAAAATCATACGACCTCAATTGCTATACACAACGCTTTTCGCGGGCGCAAGATACGAATAACATGGCGCGGCAGTGCCTTCATTCATCATGCTGCAGATTTACATGACGTTGCACGAATTGGTTAATCGTTTCCAGCACGTCACGCACCATGCGACCGCGTTTCCGGTTACACGCCTATCATTCCACCCGACCGGACTGAAATGACCACACGATGAAACTGCTAAGGCCCTCATTGATCGCTGTCGCGATAGCAATCGCGTCCGCCGGCGCCGCACTTGCGCAGCTGAGCGATGAGACGTTGGCGCGTAATGTGGCGTTTGCAGAATTCGCCTTACATGAGGAGCTGATGGCTCCGCGTCCACCTGCAGTCGATCTGCAGGAGGTCCATCCACAGCTCACCTATCGCCACTTGAGGCATTTCCTGGTTGATCGGAATCTCGGCTATGGCGTTGAAAAACTCGGCCCGATCATGTTTGCGGCGCCTAAAGCGCGCTGGTGGTGGCTTCGCCCCGAGATGGACGATGTAGAAGAGGCTCGAAGGCGTTTCATCGACGTGACGTCAATCGAAGCGGAAGAATTGAACCTGCAGATCGGGTTGCGTACTACTGGTCTGAAGATCACTTTCCCAATCCGCTAAGCCGAGATGAGTCAGTACGCCGGGTGGTCTGAGCGCGGGCTTGAAATCCGAACGCATGACAATCATCATCGCCGCCACCATTCCGGAAACCGATTTCGAAACGTCTGGCCCTCGCCTGAATCTGCTTCGTTCTGGCGATCGGTCGAGTGGATGGTAGGGCGAATCTTCCATCGGAAAGTCTCCTTCCCCGCGGAATCCATCCCCGTCGATCCGGTGCGGCTTCGGCGACGCCCCGAGTCGATTCGAGTTACGTGGCTCGGTCATTCCACGCTATATATCCAGACGGCCGATCACGACATCGTCGTTGATCCGATGTTTTCGGAACGTGCGAGTCCGTTCAAGTCGGTCGGCCCCAAACGCGCAGTCGGCGCCCCGCTGAGGGTAGCTGATCTACCCGATATGGACATGGTCGTGCTCTCGCACGATCACTACGATCATCTCGACAAATACGCGGTACGAGAACTTCAGGAGCGATATCGGCCCCTGTTTATCGTGCCGCTGGGCGTCGAAGAGGTCGTTCGTTCGTTCGGTGCGCGCGATGTCGTGGAGCTCGATTGGTGGCAGTCAGTCGACGTTGACGGACTTACGCTCCACTGCCTCCCGGCGCGACATTTTTCGGGGCGGAAGCTTTATAACCGCGACGCCACGTTGTGGGCAAGCTGGTATCTGCTGGCCGACGGTGTGCGGCTGTACTACGGGGGTGACACCGCGTATTCGGATCACTTCAAGGAAATCCGCGAGGTACTCGGCGAGCCGGACGTTGCGGTCCTGCCGATCGGCGCCTACAGCCCGCGCTGGTTCATGTCGAGCGTGCATGTCGATCCCGAAGAAGCGGTGCAGGCTTTTATCGATCTCGGCGCGGATATCATGATTCCGGTGCATTGGGGCACGTTCGATCTGGCGGACGAACCGTTACACGAGCCTATCGAACGGGTCCGTACGAATGTGGCGGAACGGGAAATCGCCGCGCGGCTTGTCGAGCTAAAGGTGGGAGAAAGCGTTGACTTCCCCGTCGATGATCATTTCGCTGCCCAGAACGCCGCCGTCCGTTCGATTAAGCACCGCAAGTAGAAGCCTGTCCACGCTCGTATATTTTCCGACCGTTCCTTCCGACACGATTCTCCCCGAAGACTGTGACGCATATCTGTCTGTTCGAAGACGAAACCGTCGAACACTTCCGGCCGCTGGTCGATATCCGCCCGGTGTACGATCTCCGGACGGGGATGTGGACGAACCTTGAGCGCCTCCGGCAAGTCTTCCCTGATGCCTCCGTCTTCCTTCATTGCCGCGACGCCCTCGCCAACGTCAGCCGCGAGCGTTACAACGCCTCGGTCAACCGCATCCCGGCTGACCTCGATGTGCTCTTCGTCAACGGTCGCTTACTTCTCGATGAGGCAGCACTCGAACAGCTCAAGGAGTTGCAAAACGGCGCCGGCTCGCGAGTCCTTCGGGCCGGCGGGTCCATCGCCGCCGCGTGGATGCCCTCGGCCGGCATCGATATAACCGGCGGACGCTATCTGTCTGCCGAGGATTTCGGCGATCCCGCAGTAGTCTCTGCCGACGGGCTGACCTTCATCGATCGTATCTGGAATATCCTCGATCGCCTACCGCACATGATCGAGCTGGATTACGGCCGAGCGGTCGGTCACTATAACATCCTTGAACGCCCCAACGCGGAGGTGCACGACCGCGCGGTGCTAACGAACCCGGAGCGCATCTTCACCGGCAAGGGCGTGCGGATCGCGGCTGGTGCCATACTCGACGCCACCCGCGGCCCGATATACATCGACGACGAAGCGTCCGTATTGGAGAATGCCGTGCTCAAAGGGCCGCTTTATCTCGGCTGGAAATCCCAGGCGAAGGTCGGCGCGCACCTCGAAGGCAGCGCATTCGGACCCCGTGTCAACGTGAACGGCGAGGTCCAGGGCACCGTCATCCATTCCTATTCAAACAAGGGCCACGCGGGTTATCTGGGCGACTCATACGTGGGCGTATGGTGCAACTTCGGCGCCGGTACCAACAGCTCGAACCTGAAGAATGATTATGGGGAGGTCAGCCTGTACGATGCCGTCAAGGGCGATTTCGTCAGGACCGGCCGGCAGTTCATCGGGCTTATCATGGGCGATCATTCCAAGTGCGGCATCGCCACCATGTTCAACACCGGGACGGTCGTCGGCACGTTCTGCAATTTGTTTGGGGATGGATTTCAGCCCCGCCACATCCGCTCGTTCAGTTGGGGAAGTCCCGCGGATGGTTACGTCGACTATCGCGTCGACAAGGCGCTGCGAGTGGCGCATGCCGTGGCTGCGCGGCGCGATATCGAGCTGAGCAAAGCGGAGGAGGAGCTGCTTCAGGTCGTTGCGGCATCGGCGATGAGTTGATTCAGCAGAATTTGACCACAACGAGCGTCAAGTCATCGTCCAGCGTGGCGCGCGGTCCCGTGAAGGCCCGGACATCCGCCTCGACGGCCTCGAGGATCTCCTGCGCCGATCGCTCCCGATTATTGATGACGCACCGCTCGAGCCGTGCTTCGCCGTATTCCTCCGCGGCGTCATTCATCGCCTCGGTCACCCCGTCGGTGTAGAGCGTCAGTACGTCACCCGGTTCGAAGTAGACCTCCCCCAGCTCATACGACGCGTCCGGCAGCACACCGAACAGCAGCCCGCCGGTCTCGAGCGTCTCAACTTGTCCATCGCTGCGGACGAAAAACGGTGCGTTGTGCCCGGCGTTTACGTATCTGAACCGACGTTCATCTCCCTCGATAATGCCGTGGAAATACGTGATGAACTTATCGAAGTCCGTATTCTCGCAGATCACGCGGTTGATTCTGCCGGTGGCTTCGACCAGCGTCATATCCATCGGAAAAAGAACGTGAAGGCACGCCTGCAGGTGCGCCATCAACATCGCAGCCGGAACCCCCTTTCCGGTCACATCGGCGATGGCCGTCAAGAGCCGACCGTCGTCAAGCAGCTTCACGTCGAAGTAATCACCGCCGACGAAGCGCGACGGCGTGGCGCGAGCGGCAACTTCGGCTGCGGGGATTCTCGGGATGGACTGCGGAAGCAAGCGTGTCTGGATCTGCCGTGCGAGGCGTACTTCCTCCTCAAGGCGCCGGCTTTCGACCTGGGCCTCGAGCAGATATGAGTTACGGATTGAGACCAGGGCCAGATTACCGAGCGCGTAGAGAAACTCAACGTCGTCCGGCTGGAAGTCTTGCCCCGTCATCTTGGGGCCCAGAGCAAGAATACCGCACAGCTTCCCTTGATGGTGCAGCGGCACGATGAGGATAAGCCCGAGCGCACGCAGATCGTCCCACGATGTCTCCTCGTCTGCTGAACGATCATCGAGCAAGATCAACTCATCGATGCCGCACATGCGTTCTCTGAGTTCGTCGGTAACATCCTTTTGATCCACTCCCTGCGATACGACGATCTCAAACTGCTCAAACAGCGGCCGATTAGATGCCACCTCGTCGGTCGGCTTGATCATGAACAGATGCTGCCTCACAAGTAGTTGTCCCATCAGCGCCAGCGACAACAGGCGCACGAGGCGGTCGCGATCCATCGTGGCGTTGAACTCCTGCGAAAGATCGAACAGCGTATTCAGAAGCTGGATTTTCCCGTCGAGATCCCGGTTGGCCTGCTTCAGCTCTTCGACCATAATGGAGTTATGGATGGCCGGCGAGCAGATGTTGATGAGCGAGCGGATGAAGTCGAGCTCGTCTTCGTCGAAACTGTGGCCCGTGGCCTTCCTGCCGAGTGCAACGATGCCGAGCTCGCGGCTGCCGACGACGATCGGCAGGCATAACGCAATGCGATATTCGGCCAGCGCCTCGGGCACTTCGATGCTGCCGTCAACCGATGCGGGGCAGCGAAACCGCAGGATCTGGTTTCGCGTGACGCCCGAAGCTCCCTTCGCGGAGGCCACGCGATAGGCGTCTTCGAGCGGGTCGAACAGCAGGATCATGCCGCGCGACACCAGCAGCTTGCTCATCGCCGTAAAGAGGAGGCTGTCGAGCACAAAGTCCTGATCGAGCGACGAACTGAGCAGGCGGCTCGTCTCGTAGAGCGCCTTCAGATCGAAGCGCTCGCGGCGGGTTCGAGTTGTTAAATCCGGCATCGGAGCGTTCAGGACGCGGTTATCACAAGAAAAAGGCCGTGCTTCGAGGTGAGCCGGCAACGCTTACTCCTGCGCAGGCTCGTCAAGATGGATCACATCGGCGCGCTGCGGGCGCCCGTCATTGATCTCGAGCCGCAGGCACGTCTTGACGCGGTGAAACCCCGATCGACCCGCGGCGCCGGGATTAATGAACAACATGCCGCCGAGTGATGCCACGCGTTCTACACGGAGAATATGGCTGTGCCCGCAGATGAATACATCGGGCGGCTCGTAGCGGAGCTCATCCTTTACCGGGGGCGACCATCTCTTGGGATGGCCTCCAATGTGCGTCATCCAGATCCGAACATCGCCCAGGATCAGCCTCTGATTGACAGGTGCACGATGACGGATTCCCTGGCCGTCGATATTGCCCCGAACCGCATACGTCGGCGCGAGCGCCTCGAGCTGATCCAGGATGTCTTCCGTACCGACATCTCCGGCGTGGAGTATGGTATCAACGCCGGAAAAATAATCGGGGATCGCAGGGTGGAAGTAGCCGTGCGTATCTGAAATTATACCGATGATCATGCGGATGGCTGGTGTATTTACCGCAGCATCAACCGCAGACCGGCGTGAACGTTGCCGCGCGCCCCTGCAATGTCCGTAGGCTGCCATTGAGCCACCGGCACGCTCACATACGGAGCGACCAGGTAGCTCGGACGGCTGAGCGTAATGCCCGACCGCATCCAGATGACGGCAGCCATGTGCTCATTGTGCCACGACGCTTCCGTCGACGCCTGGCCGGTCTTCCCCGAGACGGACTTTGCCCTGATTTCCCAGCCGCTCGATTACCTCGGCATCAATTACTACACCCGCGGCGTGATGCGGAGCGATCCCGACGAGCTGCCGCTCACCTTCGACCCGCGCGCCGCTCTGGTTCAGGTGGCGCGCGACGGTGACGTGGTGCTCTCGGGCACGGCGCTCGCCGATGCCCCCGGGCTCAACGTCTGCACGCCGAGCGAGTCGCTGAC
>CBFGYX010000062.1:0-8302 GCA_965653075.1 uncultured bacterium | reverse complement strand
CAACGAAATAATCATCGACCACGGATCTACCTCATGAGCGACCTCTCGCCGGATATTGCGACGCGCGTCAACAGCTGGCTCGCCGAATCATTCGACACAGAGACGAGACAAGCCGTCCAACGCCTGCTTGATGCCGGCGACGTTAAGGAGCTGACCGACGCCTTCTATCGTGACCTCGAATTCGGCACCGGTGGCCTCCGCGGCATCATGGGTGTAGGCACCAACCGGATCAACCGGTACACGCTGGGGATGGCCACGCAAGGCCTCAGCAATTACCTCCGCAAGGTCTACCCGGACGAAGAGATCCGCGTCGTCATCGCGCACGATAACCGTAATAACGCGACGACATACGCGAACGTCGTGGCCGATGTCTTCTCCGCCAACGGCATCCGGGTGTTCTTCTTCGACGATCTCCGCCCGACGCCCGAGCTCTCATTCGCCATCCGCGAGCTGGATTGCCACAGCGGCGTCATGCTGACCGCATCCCACAATCCCAAAGAATACAGTGGCTATAAGGCCTACTGGCGCGATGGAGGTCAGGTCATCGCGCCGCACGACGTCAACATCATTGAAGAGGTTGCCGGGATTCGGGTGGAGGATGTCCGCTTTGGGCGCAATGATGATCTCATTGAAACGATTGGCGACGAGATCGACCGGAAGTACATCGACGCGCTGACGAAGGTGAGCGTGAATCCGGACGTGATCCGCAAGCATGCCGACATGAAGATCGTCTACTCGCCGATCCACGGCGCGGGGATGCATGTCGTGCCGCGCGCGCTCGAGGCGTATGGCTTCACCAACGTGACGCTCGTTGAAGAGCAATGCACGCCGGACGGCAACTTCCCCACCGTCATCTATCCCAATCCGGAAGAGGAAGAGGCGATGACGATGGCGCTCGATAAGGCGCGAGAAATTGACGCCGACCTCGTCCTCGCCACCGACCCGGACGCCGACCGCGTGGGGATCGCAATCAGGGACGACCGCGGCGATCTCATCCTGCTGAACGGCAATCAGACGGGCAGCCTGCTGCTGAACTACATGCTCGACCAGTGGAAAGAGCAGGGACGTCTGACTGGTGATGAGTACGTCGTCAAGACGATCGTGACGACATACCTCATGGACAAGCTGGCCGCCGCACGCGGCGTCGAGTGCTTTAACGTACTGACGGGATTCAAATACATCGGCGCAATAATGACCGAGTTGGAAGGCTCGCGGACGTTTATCGCCGGTGGGGAGGAGAGTTACGGCTACCTCGTTGGTGAGCACGCGCGTGATAAGGACGCCGTGGTATCGTGTACGATGATCGCCGAGATGGCTGCCTACCATCGCTCCCGCGGGCGGTCGCTGTACCAGGCCATGGTCGACATGTACGTGAAGTTCGGGCTCTACCGTGAGAAGCTGATCTCCGTCACGAAGAAAGGGAAGGAAGGAGCGGAGGCCATCACAGCGATGATGGCGCGTTTCCGCACGAATCCGCCGGAGTCGCTCGGCGGGTCGAGCATCGTCACGGTGAAAGATTACCAGGCGCAGAGCGCGTTCGATGTGCGCGGCGGTGAGTCTACGGCAATTGACCTTCCGAAATCGAATGTGCTTCAGTTTGTGACGGAAGACGGCGGCGTGGTTTCGGCTCGTCCGTCGGGTACCGAGCCGAAGATCAAGTTCTACTGCAGCGTCAATGCACCACTCGATTCGGCCGAGCGGTACCGCGACGTAGCGCGTGAGCTCGACACCCGCATCGACCGCATGCTGGGCGATCTCGGTGTTGCCTGAGGAGGGCACCTGGCGTCAACCAATACTTCACTGCCTCGCACATACACTCCGATTATCTTCGAAGCATAGCTCCTCTTCCTCCTAAAATACTGGAAGCAATGGCACCTACAGAGCCTCTTGTCAAACATATGTACACGGCCGACCCCCGGGCGCATGTGTACGAAGGTCGCCTGTACGTCTATCCATCGCATGATATTGACGCCGGCATCCCGGAGAATGATTTCGGCGATCACTTCGCTATGGAAGACTACCACGTCTTTTCCATGGACGAAGTAGGAGGGGAGGTGATCGATCATGGGGTCGCCATCCATGTGGACGATATCCCATGGGCGGGACGCCAGCTCTGGTCAGGCGACTGCGCCCACCGCGATGGGATGTACTACCTCTATTTTCCGCTGAAGGATCGTACCGGCGTCTTTCGGATCGGTGTTGGTGTCAGTTCGAACCCGGCAGGGCCGTTCAAGCCCGAACCACAGCCGATGGAAGGCAGCTTCAGCATCGACCAGGCGATGTTTGAAGACGAAGACGGCGAGCACTACATGTACTGGGGAGGGATCTGGGGAGGCCAGCTTCAGCGCTGGGTGACGGGCGAGTATGATCCCGATGCGCCGGAAGAGCCGGAAGGCGACGCCCCGGCGATCGGTCCGCGTATTGCCAGGATGGCCGATAACATGCTGGAGTTTGCCGAGACGCCCCGGGAGATCGTGATCCTGGACGAGAACGGCGACCCGATCAAGCAATCAGATAAGGAGCGCCGGTTCTTCGAGGCGCCGTGGGTTCACAAGTATCAGGGCAAATACTACCTGTCGTATTCAACGGGAGAAACGCACCTGATCGTCTACGCAATCGGCGATAACCCGTACGGCCCATTTACCTACCAGGGCGTCGTGCTGACCCCCGTCATCGGATGGACCACGCACCACTCGATCGTCGAATTCAAGGGCAAGTGGTATCTGTTCTACCACGACTCGTCGATGTCGGGCGGCAAGACCTGGCTGCGGAGCATGAAGGTGGCCGACCTTAACTACAACGACGACGGCTCGATCGTCACGGTCGATGGTCTGCGGGGAATCGAAGACGAAGAGCTGCGGAAACTCGTCAGCGCCTGACGTTCGCCGACAAGCATCCTCTGGTTGGTTGCGTAGAGCCGGGGTCCGTTGTGGACTTCGGCTCCTCGCATTTTATAAAAGCCCGCTTTATTCGAGGACCGATTTTACTGGCGGATCGACTTCTGCACCCGCTCATCCATCTCCGCAACGAGCTCCTTAAGTTCGTCTTTGTAGGCAACGAGGCGCAGCATTAAAGACTCGTCGGATGTAGCAAGGATCTGCACAGCCAATAAACCCGCGTTCCTGGCTTGCCCGATCGCCATGGTCGCCACAGGCACACCGCCCGGCATCTGCACAATCGACAGCAGCGAGTCCATGCCCTTGAGATGCCGCGTCGGCACCGGCACACCGATCACCGGCAGGGGCGTCGATGCGGCGATCATCCCCGGCAGATGCGCGGCCCCACCTGCGCCCGCGATGATCACACGGATGCCGCGCTCATGCGCCGTACGAGCATAGTCAGCCATGGCATCCGGCGTCCGATGGGCGCTCAACACGCGCGTCTCGAACGGGATGTCAAACTCAGACAGGACGTCGGCCGCTTCACGCATGGTCGGCAGGTCGGATTCGCTGCCCATAGCAATCGCGACGAGAGGAGAGGACATGGGATTCGTGATGATGATGCTTCGTGAACGCGCCCGCCCAAGGTACGTAAAGGTCGTCTTTAACGGGACCGTGGTTTATCGACAATCAGGCTCAGCGACAATCAGGTTCATCGACAATTATTTCGTGCTCTGCGCGGCCGATGCAACCTTTCGCCGCGGGGAGTGGTTGCACAGGCTCATTTAATAACTGTACCGTGTCGCTCACAGAGCGAGACTGCCTGCAAGGTGTACTTTACTGGGACTCTTCGGGCGGGTTTTGCATTCGAAGAGGACCAAAAACAACACCAACATGCAGGGTAAGGTAAAGTGGTTCAACGCCGACAAAGGTTTCGGCTTCATTGAGCCCGATGATCGCAGCAAAGACGTTTTCGTTCACCGCAACGCGGTTTCCGGCCTCGGCTGGGACGAAGGCCTGCGCGACGGCGAAGTCGTCGAGTACGATGTTGAGCGCACGCCGAAAGGCCTCGCCGCCGCCAACGTGCAGCGGATCGGCTAATTGCCTCCGCACGATCTGAGATCGGCAGAAAGCCCGGCTCCCGGAATGGGGGTCGGGCTTTTTTGATGGCTACGACGTCTAGTTGAGGGGTACCTCGTAAACGGCCCATTAGGGTGTGGTAAGAATCCGACGCCGGGCCGTACATTAAGGATCGAGGGAGGCGCCCAATTATTATTCGGCGGCGCAGAGCGGAGGATGAATAATATTGCCTCTAACCCCGGTACGTCCCGATGACGATCCTCCATGACGGCGAGAAGTACGCCGCATTCCTCATCTTCTCGCTGATCACTCTCGTTTCACCTGCCCGTGCACAGTTTGCCGGCGGCAGCGGTACGTTCGACGATCCCTTTCAAATCGCCACAGTCGAGCAACTACAATCGGTTAATAGCCACCTTGGCGACCACTTTATCCTCATCAACGACATTGATGCGTCAGAGACCGTCTCTTGGAACGGTGGGGCTGGATTTCAGCCGATCGGCCCCAATCCGTTCACGGGGTCACTCGACGGCAATCGCAAGGTTATAAGAGGGCTCGTCATATACCGCCCCCAGACGTCTGATGTAGGCCTGTTCAACAGGATTGGTACGGGAGGCGAGGTCAAGCGACTCGGGCTGACCGAGGCGTCGATACGAGGTTTAGATCAGGTGGGAGGTTTAGCGGCGATCTCCAGTGGCAATGTCACGGAGAGCTTTGTGTCCGGCCATGTCAGAGGGAGATTTACGGTCGGCGGACTGATTGGTGCCAATTACGGACGCGTGTCTCGCAGCTTCGTCGCTGCCGACGTTGATGCAGATGGCGCCGTTGGCGGCCTGATATCGACGAGCCAGGGGCATGTCACGGATTCCTACGTCAGGGGGAGCGTTACGCAATTGGGTCGTAGTTACAGTGGCGGTCTAGTCGCCTCGATCGAGGCGGGCTCCGTCAAGAATTCCTTTGCGGCAGTCGAAACGTCCGGAATTATGATTAGTGGGCTCGGATCTCGACACGATCTTGATCTCGAGGTCGGGGGGTACTGGGATACTGACCTATCAGGAATACCCAATCCTGTTATGTCGGGGGTAGGAGTCGGTCGTACCACGGACGAAATGCATCGACGGGAATCATTCGTCGACTTCGACTTCTCCGAAGATGGTGTGTGGGCGATTGAAGAGAATCAGTCGTATCCCTATCTCCAGTGGCAGGACGGGGTGTGGGGCCACAATCTGTCGGCTCCTCGTGAGGTAACGGCGGAAGAGGGCAACGAGCAGGTACACCTGCGCTGGCAACTGCCTCTGCAGGTTGCGCCGCTTGGCTACCGGGTATATCGGGATGGGGAGCTCATCACGACGGGCAGCCTCGTTACCGACACAACATTCATTGATCTCGCGGTGGCGAACTATACTACGTATCAGTACCGTGTTGTGGCTGTGCATTCGCTGGATGGTCAGGACTTAGAATCGCCGTCACGTGCTGTTGCGGCTATGCCTTATGTCATTCCAGTTGGTAGCGGAACAATTGATGATCCCTGGCAGATCGCAACGGCGGAAGAACTCTCCGCGATTCGTTTCAACCCGGACGGGCATTACCGGCTGGTTAACGATATCGACCTGGGTGTTGCACCGTGGAACGAAGGCGAAGGTTGGGAGCCGATACCTTCTTTCTCCGGCACGCTGGATGGCGGCGGCCACATAATTTCAGGGCTTACCGTTGATCGACCTGGCGAGAGCGCCGGTTTGTTTAGTGTAATCGCGGAAAACGGGATAGTATCTCGCATGGGCCTGGCGAACGTCAACCTCACGGGTTCCACTGCCGGCGCGTTTACCGCACGCATACTGGGCACCCTGAATGAAGTATTTGCGACAGGAACGGTGAGAGGAAACGTTTTCGCCGGAGGATTGGCGGGGAATAGCACCATCGGCATCGGACGGATCAACAATAGCTACTCCATCTGCCAGGTTCAGGGCGAATCCGTGGTAGGCTTGATTAGCCCCGCAACTACCGTAAGTAATAGTTATGGCGTGGGCTTAGTTGAAGCGAACGCGTCACTTGTTATGCCTTCGGGCAGCAGCTACTGGAATGTCGACGTAGCTGACAGCATAGGTGCCGGCGACGGTATGAGGACGACGGCCGAACTTATCTCCAGTGCTACATTTGAGGGGTGGGATTTTTCACCCGAAGGCCCCTGGATTATTGAAGAAGGCGTCTCGTACCCGTATCACAAGTGGCAGGGCTCTCTTGCGGGACACAATTTACCGGCGCCGATAAGTGTAGAGGTTGAAGGGGTGACCACATCCAATGTTATCCGATGGGAACCGCCACCGAGTGGAGCTGAACTTTCGGGATATAAACTCTACAGAAACGGGCAACTGGTAAATGTCGACTCATTGTTGTCGACAACCGAGCATCATGATAAAGATGCCCGGTCCGATCAGGACTACATTTATTACGTTACCAGCGTGTATTTGGTCGACGGGAGCCAACTCGAATCAACTCCCTCACGACGTGTCCAGGGGAGGCTCGCAGTTCCGTTCGCAGGTGGAGATGGATCAGCAGAAAACCCGTGGCGGATTACCTCGGCAGAGCAGCTGCATAGAGTTCGCGGAGGGCTCGGGGATCATTACGTACTGGCCGCAGATATCGACCTTGGGCGTCCGCCCTGGAACGCGGACGAGGGATGGGCTCCAATAGGTTCATACGTTTCGGACCGCACCCATGAATGCTTCACCGGTGTATTCGATGGTGCCGGCTACTCTGTATCGGGATTAACGATCGAAAGGAAGGGGACAGGCACCGGTCTATTTGCGTGCGTGAAGGAAGGTGTAATCCGCAATGTTCGCCTGGAGGATGTCGTGGTTAAGGGCGAACGCTTTACAGGAAGTCTTGCTGGATTCCTTGAGCGTGCCGGGCACGTAACAGGAAGCTCTGCAACGGGTAGCGTATCCGGGACTGACGATACGGGCGGCCTCATTGGTAGCGCCGAGTACACGAACACGCGCATAGACTCCAGTTCGGCCGCGGTTACCGTCAGCGGATGGAACCGGGTTGGTGGACTCCTTGGCTCCGCATCGTTTATGGGGCTTGAGCGAGTACACGCATCGGGATCGGTTCTCGGATACGAACATGTCGGAGGTCTGGTGGGGCGAATGAACTCATCTCGTCTTATTGATGGCTATGCAACTGGAGATGTAGAGGGACTGAACGCGGCGGAGGGTGGTGCCGGAGGACTGGTCGGGCGAGCATCCAGCACTAGAGTTTCCGGAAGCCACGCATCGGGAGATGTAACCGGGAAAACGCGTGTAGGAGGATTGGTAGGGGCTACTTCATTAGGAACGATCTTTCATTCCTACGCGACAGGAGCCGTTACGGCTGATGGTGACGAAGTCGGGGGGCTTATCGGCCAACATCGGGGATTCGAACTTTACGATGTATTTGCGACGGGTTCGGTCCACGGAAACAGTCAGGTCGGTGGGTTACTGGGATACAACTGGGCCGACGAGACCATCCGAAGAAGCTATGCGGCCGGGTCCGTGACAGGTACATCAAAGGTTGGCGGGCTGATCGGCGAGAACCATAGGGGAGTTTTTTCCAGCTACTGGAATCGCGAGGTCAGCGGCGTTGATGTAGGCGTGGGTGACGGTCGAGATGAGGGAATACGAGGACTGACTACAACTGAGATGCGCAGGAGCGAGAGTTTTGAAGCGTGGCCTTTCGGTTCCACCTGGACGATCGAAGAGGGCGCGTCCTATCCGTCACTTCTTTTAGATAGCTCGGTGCCCCTTGAGACACCTGAGTTGTTGTCGCCCGAGGACGGCAGCGAAGTCACCGGCACCGTGGTGTTCGAGTGGACCGGGGACTTCCGTACACCGCGATTCAGACTTAGTATTTCCCAGGATCCTGCTTTCGAATCGACGCTGGTCCTGATCGATCGGATAGGTGTGTTTAGCTACGAGTATTCGCCCGAGGTCTCTGGCACATACTATTGGCGGGTTACTAACCGGGATAATGGCTGGGAATCTGAAGTCCGATCATTCACCTACATTGAATCCGATGCGACATCGGTAGCCGTCGACGAACTTCCGGCGGAGCTTGGCCTCGGCCCGGCCTACCCGAACCCTGTCCGCGGTTCGGCGCGGCTACCCTTCCAGCTCCCTGAGCCTGCCAATGTCACCATCGAATTGTTTGACCTGGTCGGACGCAGGGTTTCTACCCTAACGGATGGTCAATTAGCGGCGGGGTATCATGAGCTCCAACTCGATTCCAGACATCTTTCAGCTGGCGTTTACCTTTATCGTATGACCGTCGACAAGCAGGTATTCACGGGAAAGATGGTCGTCATCGATTGA
>CBFGYX010000061.1:0-8442 GCA_965653075.1 uncultured bacterium | reverse complement strand
AAGAGAAAGCCATTGCTCGGCGCCGTCGACCACAGGCCGTAAGAGCCGTCCGTAAGGAGCCCGCCGAGGGAGGTCAGGCCAGGCCCGACGCCGCAGCCCGTCGCGCCGAGGCTGAGGAGCGCGGGCGTCGCCGTTCGGCACAGCGGCGCCTCAGCAAGGCAGGGAAGTCGGTCGAGCCCCGAAAGCCGCAGCGGAGGAGGCGCGAGTCAAACCTGGAGCGCTACCTGCAGCGGGACCAGCAGATGCTGGTCAAGATCGTAAAGGAGCCCATCTCGAATAAGGGAAGCCGCGTCTCGACGGATATCTCCCTTGCGGGCCGATTTCTGGTGCTCGTACCGCTGGCCGACTACGTCGCCGTCTCCAAGAAAATCTACTCCTACAAAGAGCGCAGGCGGCTGCGAGCCCTGGCCAAGATGCTCGTTCCGGACGGCTTCGGTGTGATCGTACGCACCGTGGCCGAAGGACGAAACGCGAAGGCGCTCGACACCGACCTCCGCCTCCTCCTCGAAAAGTGGCGCAAGATCGAAAAGCGCCTGCACGAGCGCCCAAAGCCACCCGCGCTCGTCCACGAAGACGTCAACATGGTCTCCTCGATCATCCGGGATCTTTTCTCCGATGACTACGACCGGATCCTCGTCGACGACCCTCAGCTGTACCGCAACATCAAAAGCTATATCCAGGCCGTTGCACCGCAGATGGTTCAGGCTGTACACCTTCACAAGGGCAAGCAGCCCGTATTTGAGAGCGCCGGAATTATGAAGACGGTAGCACAGGCTTTTGAACGTCGTGTAGACCTGCCTACAGGTGGGTACCTGTTTATCGAGCGGACCGAAGCCATGCACGTGGTCGACGTTAACTCGGGGCGCTCCGGCAAGGGGTTGTCTCAGGAGGAAAACTCGCTCAAAGTAAACCTGGAAGCCGCTCGGGTACTGGCGAAACAGATTCGGCTGCGTGACCTCGGCGGCATCATTGTGGTCGACTTCATTGACCTGCGCGATGAGCGTAATAAGAAGAAGGTATACGACGAGCTGAAGCGGGAATTCCGCAAAGACCGTGCTGTCACTAAGCTGCTGCCGATGAGCGATTTCGGGCTCGTTCAGATTACGCGGCAGCGCCTCCGCCCCAGCATTACCACAACGTTTGCGGGGCCGAACGGCGTAGCCAAGTCGTCAGACGATGTTGCGGAGCCGGTTGAGGAGGTACCTGATGCAGCTCCTGAGCCGCCGGTAAGGGAGACGCCGGCACGCCGGAACGAGAGCGACAACGGCAACGACGCGGTCGACGCCGTCGACGAGCAGCCGGCGCCTGAGGTGCGGGTGATCAAGAACGGAACGATCATGCGTGACGCCGAGATCGACATCGACGATATCGTCGCGCGGATGGATGCATGGGCGGCCGACTACAAGAAGCTCGGTCGCCGCAAACCCGTCAATCTGCACGTGCACCCGCTCATGGCGTCATATCTGATGCGGAAAGTGCCGTCGCTACCCACGCGCTGGTTGATGCGCTATTTCGTGCGCATCCGTATCGTACCCGATGCTACGATTTCGCCGTTCAAGTTCCTTTTCATTGATCCAAGCAACGGCAACGACCTGAGCGCGAGCGTGCGCAACAATTGCCGCGATCAGGAAAAGGCGCAGAAAGGATCGTAACTTCCAGGCGTATAGGCAGGCTCGACGCCGACCGAATCACGGGCACACCGATTCCTCACTCGATGAAAGTCGAACACGTTGTTGATGACCTGAAGCAGGTCGCGGGCCGGCTCGGGTTTCAGGTGCGAATGGAGAAAGGCAGCTTCCGCGGAGGACGATGCACGGTGTCGGGGGAAGAAGTGATCGTCATCAACAGGCAGCACATCCCGGAAATCCAGCTCTCGGTGCTGGCCGAAAGCCTGCGCGGCAGCGAAATAGACAACACGTACATCAAACCGGCCGTGCGGCGTGCACTCGAGGACGCATGGAAGCGATCCGACACCGCCGACATTGACGTGACCGAGGAGGCCGATGCCTGACATCGGCCCGGTCTCGGTGACACTACTCGGCACGGGTACGTCTACCGGTGTGCCGGTAATCGGCTGCACGTGCCGCGTGTGCACGTCGGATGATCCGAGGGATGCACGAACGCGCACCGCATGCTGGATTCGCGTAAACGGCATCAGCATCATCATCGACACGGGCCCCGACTTTCGTCAGCAAGCCCTGCGCGAGCGACTCGACCATGTTGATGCCGTTCTATACACGCATCACCATTTCGATCACGTGGTGGGCATCGACGACCTGCGACCGTTCCTGTTTGAGAACAGAAGCGCCATCCCCTGTTACGCGCGGAAGGATACGGCTGAGGTGCTGCGCAGCATGTTCCGCTACATTTTCGCCGACGGCAGTTATCCCGGTGTGCCTGATCTCGAGATGAACACGGTGTGTGCGCCGTTTGAAGTCCGATCACGCCGGCAGCCCAAGACATCCGTGCGCATCGCTCCTATCGAGGTTTTCCACGGTCCGATGCCACTGTACGGCTATCGGATTGGACGATTCGCGTACATCACTGACACCAGCTACATCCCCGACGAAAGCCTGGCGGTTCTGGAGGGGGTCGAGGTCCTGGTACTTGATGCGCTACGTCGCAAGACCCATCCCACCCATTTCTCAATCGATGAAGCCATTCAGGTTGCTCGTCGTGTGGGTGCGCGCCAGACTTACTTTACCCACATGACGCACAGCGTACTCCACGCCGAGGAGAACGCCCGTCTACCAGACGGTATCGAATTGGGCCACGACGGCCTGTCGTTTACTGTTTAACGCGATATAGATAGACGCAACACCGTGATCCCATGCGAATTCTTGTACTAAACGGCCCCAATCTGAATCTGATAGGGACGCGCGAGCCCGACATTTACGGCGCCACGACGCTGAAAGACATCCAGGACGATCTTCGGGCGGCGTTTCCTGATGTGGATCTTGAGTTCCAGCAGTCGAACCACGAAGGCGTGCTTATCGATCACATCCAGAATGCCGTCCACCGTGGCGTCGACGGCATCGTGATGAATGCGGGTGGTTATACGCACACGTCTGTGGCCCTGCGCGACGTCATTAGCGCCGTCGGGCTGCCGGTAATCGAGGTTCACCTGTCGAATACGTTTGCGCGAGAGAGCTTCCGCCATCATTCCTACATCTCAGCGGTGTGCCGCGGCGTTATTGCCGGCCTCGGCCCCACGGGATACCGGCTCGGCGTGCAGGCGCTGATCGACCTGGCGAAATCCGCCCTCAAGTAGATTGATCCTACCACGTCACCGATCACGTAATGACAGCGCGTCGCCGGGTGACGGCGGACACGTGATGAGCGGCTGAATGGCTGACGCAGCACCAGAGAAGCATCCCGAGCGGCCGCGCAGTGCGGCGGGTACCGTTGCCGCAGGCATCTTCGCCAGCCGTATCGTCGGCTTTGTGCGCGAAGCCGTCGTCGCCTTTTTCCTTGGCGTCGGCGCTCATACGGATGTCTTTCAGGCGGCATTCCGGGCGCCGAACCTGCTGCAGAACCTTCTGGGCGAAGGCACGATTTCCGCCGCTTTCATCCCGGTCTACAGCCGGATGATCCAGGAGGGGCGCGAAGAAGAGGCGGGGCGATTTGCCGGTGCGATCTTTTCGATTCTCCTCGTCGTCGTTTCCATACTCGTATTGCTCGGCATCCTGCTTGCCCGGCCGATCGTATCGATACTCGTGCCGGGCTACGTGGGCGACGCCGCCGCCGTTGCGGAGGGCACGTTACCGATTGACCGGTTCGAGCTTATAGTGGCGGGCGTCCGGCTGATCTTTCCGATGACGGGTGTGCTCGTTCTGTCGGCCTGGGCGCTCGGCGTCCTCAACAGCCACCGCCGTTTCTTTACGCCTTACTTTGCGCCGGTGCTGTGGAATGTGGCCATCATCGCTGCGTTCTTTGGTGGCGCCTACTTCCTGACAGGTGACCCGCTTCGCGGCGGCGATACGCTTTCGGTGAGCACGCTCAACGACCTGCTTTTCATCACCTTCGCCGGCGCGCTCGTCGGCGGCGTGCTTCAGTTTGGTGTGCAGTTACCCGAGGTCACCAGGCTCCTGCGCGGCTTCCGTCTCTCGCTCTCGCTGCGCGTGAAAGGCGTGCGAGAATCGATCCGGGCCTTCGGCCCCGTCGTTGCAGGTCGAGGCGTGTATCAGATCTCGGCCTATCTCGACATGTTTCTGGCCTCGTGGCTCGGCCTCGGTGCGCTCGCGGCGCTGCGCTTTGCACAGATGCTCTACGTGCTGCCGGTTAGTCTATTCGGGCTGTCTGTCGCGGCGTCGGAGCTTCCCGAACTATCGCGCTTGCGCGAGGCACAGCTCGCGGCGTTCCTCGACCGCGTAAAGCGCTCAATGCGACAAACGCTTTTCCTTGTCATCCCCACGACGGTCGGCTACATCGTCTTTGGTGTGCTCATCGTCGGCGGCTTTCTCCAACGCGGTGCATTCGAAGCCGCCGACACCTGGCTCGTCTATCTGGTGCTCGGCGGATACAGCCTCGGGCTCGTCGCGACGACCGTTTCAAGGTTACTTCAGAACGCTTTTTTCGCGCTTAGCGACACCAAGACACCAGCCAAGATCGCGGTAGTTCGCGTGGTGGTCTCTACTGCCGTCGCCATCCCGCTCATGTTCTGGCTGAATCAGTTTTCGGTGTCCGGCACGTTGGGCGTACCGGCAGGCGACAATCTCTTGTACCTCGGCGCGGTCGGACTTGCAGCCGGAGCCTCAGTCGGCGCCTGGGCCGAGTTGTGGTGGTTGATGCGTTCGTTGAAGCAGCGTTTGACGGACTTTACGCTGCCGCTACACGCCATTATGCGGATGACCGGCCTGGCGGCGGCGGCATCACTCCCCGCCGCGCTCGTATGGTGGGCTTCCGCCGCTCTGCCGCTGATCGTCACCGCCATCCTCGTGATTTCCGTGTTCGCAGCGGCATACCTGGGTCTCGCGGCGATGCTGAGCTTCGAAGAGCTCGGCGCCTGGACCGGACGTTTCCGCCGCCGCTAACTATAATGACTGTTTACTCACTCTCGTTGTTTAACCATCATCAGTTTGAATGGGACGCGTGATACAAACGGGCGACACGCCCGCTAAGAGACGTTCAGCCGCCATGCGCAGCGCGGCCGAAGTACTGCGACTGCTGGCCGAACGCCCGGCCTTCGACGATGAGTCTCGCGATATGACGGCGTTTCTCGCCTCCAATCTCCGAAGCATCCACGAGACCATCGAGGAGAGTGCCCAAGCCTGGGACGATCGTAACTATTGGCGAAAGTCGGAAGCTCTACGTGCGAAGTGGCGTTGGAGCCGCCTTGCCGCCGAACAGCTGGAAGAACTCCTGCTGGCCGAGCGGTGGGATGACATTCCGCCCGCGCTTATCTCTCTCATACCGCAGTTCAGTGGCATCACGATCAACGCAATCACGAGAGATGCCGACTGGTGGGTCGGCGCATACCGGGCGCTCAAAAAATCGAACCTCGAGACCCAGCGCTGATCGATGACGGATATCCGGCCCGAACCGGGCGTACTGCTTGTGGCCGCACCGATGCTGGCCGACCCCAACTTTCATCGGTCGGTCGTCCTCATCTGCGAGCACACGCCCGACGGTAGCTTTGGTCTCATCATCAATCGCCTCCTCGAGGCCACGCCGGCCGATGTCATCAACGGCATGGCGACCTACGACGGTGCGCTGTTGCTGGGCGGGCCCGTTCAAACGGACACGCTGCACTTCCTCCACACCTTTCACCACGTCGACGGAGCCACACATGTACTCGACGGAGTTTCCTGGGGAGGGAGCTTCGAGGACATCCAGGAGATCGTTCAGGCAACGGATAGCGGCCCGCACGAGCTGCGTTTCTTTCTCGGCTACGCCGGATGGGGAGCCGGGCAACTCGAGGCTGAAATTGCTGAAGGAGGCTGGATTATGACGCATGCTGTGGCGGAAGATGTCTTCTCGCATGAACCTGAGAGCGTCTGGCGACGG
The DNA here is from genome assembly GCA_965653075.1 of uncultured bacterium. GTDB lineage: Bacteria > Bacteroidota > Rhodothermia > Rhodothermales > CAZKDQ01 > CAZRTY01. The sequence goes on along the minus strand of CBFGYX010000061.1, from coordinate 2,436 downwards.
GTGCTCAGGCGCATGGGCGGCGAATATGCGATCCTCGCCAACTTCCCCCGAGACCCGCGCCTCAACTAGCCTCAACTGGCCTCAACTAGCCTCAACTAGCCTCAACTAAGGGTCCGGCTATCAGACTCCATTTCTCGCTCGACCTTTTGCTCCCCACACGCGCCCGATGCATCAGTATATCTGGACCAACGACGACAACGCCGTCCTCCTGACCGACCTGTATCAGCTCACGATGCTGCAGGCGTACGTGGACGAGCGGATGGATGAGACCGCCGTCTTCGACCTGTTCTTCCGGCGGATGCGTAAGCGCAACTACCTCCTCGCCGCTGGTCTCGACACGGTGCTGCACTACCTGGAAACGCTCCGTTTCACCGACGAATCGCTTCAGTATCTCGATTCACTCGGCATCTTCGGTCGTGACTTCCTGGAGTACCTTGAAGACTTCCGCTTCACCGGATCGGTTTACGCGATGCCGGAAGGCACCCCCTTCTTTCCCGATGAGTCGGTGCTGCAAGTTGTCGCACCGATACCTCAGGCTCAGCTCGTCGAGACGTTCATCCTCAATCAGATCACGTTCCAGACAAATGCGGCGACGAAAGCACGGCGCGTGATCCACGCGGCTGCCGGCCGGCCCATTGCGGATTTCGGTGCGCGGCGCATGCACGGCGCCGATGCCACGATGCGCGCGGCTCGGGCCTACTCCATCGCGGGGCTCGACGACACCTCGAACGTGCTGGCGGCCGCGGCCTACGGCATGAATGCGTCGGGCACGATGGCGCATAGCTACATCGAGGCGCACGATAACGAGGACGACGCCTTCCGACGTTTCGCCCGATTGTATCCAGGCACGACCCTCCTCGTCGACACGTACGACACACTCGACGCCGTCCGGCGCATCGTCAACATGGCGAAGGATGATCCCGACGGATTTCAAGTAGGCGCCGTTCGCCTGGACTCAGGCGATATGGCTGAACTGGCCTTCAACGCGCGTCGCATTTTGGACGACGGAGGCCTGACAGACGTCCGAATCTTCGCGAGCGGGAGCCTGGATGAATACAAAGTCGCGGCGCTCGTTGACAGCGGAGCGCCGATCGATGCGTTCGGCGTCGGCACCAGCATGGGTACGATCGCCGACCTTCCTTATCTCGATTCGGCATATAAACTCGTCCGATATGGAGGGAAGGACCGGATGAAGCTTGCCGAGAACAAGACCAATCTGCCCGGACTAAAGCAGGTTTATCGGCATTATGACGGGGATGTCGCCGCGTACGACACGATCGCGTTGATGGACGAAGCGGCGCCCGAGGGCGCGGAGCCGCTGGTAACGTGTGTGATGAAGCACGGCGAGCGCACGGCCGACGGCCGCGCTACACTCGCTGATGCACGGAGGCACGCTGAGACGCACCTGAGCCGGCTCCCCTCCCCACTACATCATCTCGGCCAGAACGAGACGCCCTACGACGTCCGCGTCAGCCGCCGCCTTCGGGAGAAACAAGACGAACTTCGCCGCAGCCTCGAGAAGAAGTAGTTTTCTGCGCCCGTCGTCTTGCTGCCGGCTAAATGTCGCCGAGTTGCGGCCGAAGGATCACCTCCTCCATGACGGTCCGGTCGCTCAGCTTCCAGGCGTTCAGGACCGCAGCCGCGATATCCCCCGAGGGCATAAAGCGCTCTTCGGGAAGATCGGTGCCCTCCCAACTGGGCGTAAACGTAGCCCCGGGAACGACCGATGTCACCCGGATGCCGCGTTCGCGCGTCTCCTCGCGCAGTGTCCGCGCAAGCCCCAGCATCCCGTGCTTAGCCGCGCTATAGGCCACACCACCGGGATAAGATTTGATCGACGCAACTGACGCCATAAAGAAGATGTGGCCCGATCGGCGGGCTAACATTGCCGGTAGAAAGGCCCGCGTTAGGTAAAACGCGCTGTTGAGATTGACATCCACCTGCTCGCGGAAATCCTCTGGCGACGTTTCCTCCACCACACTCGGCTTAAAGAGTCCGGCGTTGTTTACGAGCACATCCGGCGCCGACCATTCGTCGATCACCGCCTCTGCCACCTCATTGACGGCTGCCACATCCGTCACATCGCACGGCATCACGATTGTATCGGCCCCGCGGCGGGCGCACTCGTCAGCTACATCGGCAAGCTTCTCTTCATTCCGCGACACCAGCACCAGGCGCGCCTGATCCTCGCTCGCGAATGACAGTGCGATCGCGCGCCCTATTCCATGGCTCGCCCCGGTTACGACAACGACAGGCATTCCAACGATTGGTTGTTTTATAGATCAATGTAGACGGATGAGCCGCATGAACTCGGCGCGCGTCGGCGATTTATGGAACTCACCGCTCATCGCGCTGGTGGTCGTGAACGAATTCTGTTTCTCGGCGCCGCGCATCATCATGCAGAGATGCTGCGCCTCGATCACCACGGCCACACCC
>CBFGYX010000060.1:0-8623 GCA_965653075.1 uncultured bacterium | reverse complement strand
CCTGATGCGGCGCGAGCCGCTCGGCGTCGACCGATCGTCTGAGCGCGATGCGTCCGCTGCGCGCCACTTCGATGATGCCGTGCGGCCTGATGAGCTCGACGAAGGCGTCGATTTTGGCCGAAGGCCCGGTCAGCTCATAGGTCATGGTGTCGCGCGTGATGTCGACCACCTTACCACGGAAAATCTGCAGCGTGTCGAGGATTTCGGAGCGCGTTTCGGGTGTGTAGTGTGCGCGGAGCAGGCACAGTTCGCGTTCAACGTGGTCGGTCTCCGTCACGTCATCGACTTCGAGCACGTCGATCAGGCGATCGAGCTGGCGGTTGACCTGCTTGATAATGCGGTTGTCACCCGTGGTAACGATCGTCATGCGCGAGATCGACTTGTCGCTCGTCTCGCCCACGACCACACTCTCGAGGTTGAAGCCGCGTGCCGAAAACATGTTGATGACGCGGTTCAGCGCGCCGATCGTATTCTCGAGGCGGATGGTGATGACGTGGCGTTTGTTCGTCTGTACATCCTCAGGGCCGATCGGCTGCCCGGCGGCCTTGCGGCGGATGATCTGCTGCGGCGTAAGCTTGAGTTCCATGTTTACCTCAGTCGTCTTTCTGCGACGGATGCCGCGTGATCATTTCGCCCGTTGCGGCACCGGCCGGCACCATCGGGAAGACCATTTCCTCTCTGATGACGCGGAATTCCATCAGGACCGGCCGGTCGTTGATTTCCCATGCGGCATCGATAACATCCTGCACCTCCTCCGGCGTCTCCGCGCGCAGGCCCACGCAGTTATTCGCCTCGGCCAGTTTTACAAAGTCCGGATTCGTATCGGTCAGGTCGGTCTGGCTGAAGCGGGCGTCGTGGAACAGCTCCTGCCACTGCCGCACCATCCCAAGGAAGTTGTTGTTCAGGACGACAATCTTCAGCGGAAGCTTGGCCGCGGCGGCTACGCTCAACTCCTGTGCGTTCATCACAAATCCGCCATCGCCGCTAATCGTGATGACGGGTCGGTCCTTCACGCCGAAGGCGGCACCCATGGCGGCCGGCAACGAAAAGCCCATCGTGCCGAGACCGCCCGAGGTGATGTGCGTGCGAGGGTAAACGTAGTCGAGGTACTGCGCCGAGAACATCTGATTCTGGCCGACGTCGGTCACCACGACGGCATCGCCCTGCGTCTTCTCGCGCAATTTCTGCAACACGAACTGCGGGCGCAGACGTCCGTCGCTGTTCTTGTAAACAAGCGGGCATTCCGCCTTCCAGGCGGCGATGCGCTCGAGCCACGCTTCGGTGTCGAGCGGTTTAAGCAGCGGCACGAGCTCCGTCAGTGCTTCCTTCACGTCGGCGACGATGGCGCAGTCGGCCCAGACGTTCTTTGAGATGCAGGAGGCGTCGATATCGATATGGATGACGCGCGCGTTCGGTGCCCAATCGTCGAGCTTGCCCGTCACGCGGTCGTCGAAGCGTGCTCCCACGGCGATGAGCACGTCGCAGTTCTGGACGGCCTGGTTGGCGTACCACGTGCCGTGCATCCCGAGCATCCCCACCGACAGGTCGTCGTTTTCGGGGAAGGCGCCGAGTCCGTGCAAGGTCGTTGTCACGGGGATGCCCGCATGACGCGCGGCCTTGGTCAGGAGCTCCGACCCACCCGAGCTGATGGTGCCTCCGCCGACGTAAAACAGCGGCTGCTTGGCCGAGTTGATCATCTGCGCCGCTTTCTGGACCGACTCTTTCTTCGGTGGCTCGGGCAGACGGTAGCCCGGCAGCGAGACGGTGGTCGGATAATCGAACATCGTCTCGGCGGCGAGAATGTCCTTCGGCAGGTCAACGACGACAGGACCGGGACGGCCGGTGCGGGCAATATGATACGCGGCCCGGATCGTCGAGGCGAGGTCGCGCACATCACGCACCAGGAAGCTGTGCTTGGTGATGCTCCGCGTGATGCCGATGATGTCGCACTCCTGGAAGGCGTCATTACCGATGAGCGGGAGCGGCACCTGTCCGGTCAATACGACGATCGGCACGGAGTCCATGTACGCGTCGGCGATACCGGTGACGGTGTTCGTGGCACCCGGACCGCTGGTAACGAGGACGGTTCCGACTTTGCCCGTTGCCTTGGCGTAGCCTTCGGCGGCGTGGGTGCCGCCCTGCTCGTGGCGGACGAGGACGTGCCGGAACGACGGCTGGAGCCGTGCCATTTCGTCGTAAACCTTGATGACGGCGCCGCCCGGGTGACCGAAGACAACTTCGACGCCTTCAGCTTCGAGCGAGCGGACGAGAATACCCGCTCCGGAAAGTAATTCGCCTTTGTTCGGTACGTCGTGCACGGGGGCGTGTACCTGCTGCTTTGTCGTGCCGGCTGTGATGGCCATGGGTAACGTGGTTACAGGGTCAGGAACGACAATCGGAAGCCGCCTTGGCGCCCGATTGAGAAGACTGGGATTGCGGCGAAGCGGGTGCTTCGCAACTGGCGGATCCGTCGGCGTCGATGGTGCACACGCCGACGTCGGACGTATCGAGCCCGCCGAGCGGCGTTAGCGTTGCCGCGGAAGAGGAGACCTGTCGGTCGGGACTAAACGTTCGGTTCTTAAGCTGCTGCTTCATTTCGAATGGGGTTTTCCGGGGGTCTCCCCGTCACCCTGAAGCATGCATGTTGCGCTTATCGTGGAATCCGGACGGGTCGACCGCTGGTTTAGTTGCCTCGAAGGCTAATAAGAATAATCTCCGGGCGGAGGATGCCACGGAGGCCGTCGAGGCGTAGAATACCACGTAGAAGAGCCGACACGCGAACGGACGCAAGAACGACGAGGTCGTCCAGGAGGGACGGGAGGGTCGAAGCAAATTTGGGCATCTGGGTCGGTGCCATTGGTGCCGTGCGTGTGGATGGCTGAAGGACGGCGGCTAATAACGACAACCGTGAAGCCAACGTCAAATATGAAGGCGCAATATCTGGCACCGAAAATTCACATTTACCGGTAGCGCTTTCATCTTAATTATGACGAGGCCGAAAGCGCTTTGCGGATTAGACTATACTACCTCTTTTAAGCACAGGCTTAATATATAAGGAGTTTTCGTCGTTTGATTTGAAAGGCTCGCAGAGACCAATTCATTCTTTCTTCATCTTCGCTTCATTTTACAGGGTGCTTAAGGGCGGTTTACCCGCCGACTCCTTACGGGCCCATCATGTCGCCGTGGATGGAGATCCGTTGGAATACTGGTACCAAATGATGACGGCCGGCGATTCACAACCATGATTTTGGAGGTAGACATGTGCCGGCAACGGCAGCATCCGCCTCCGGTCTAAAATCGCATGCAGTGTGATATCGTGGAGATCGACGATGACTGATCTCATCGACCAGAGCCCATCCTGTTAATCCCGCCAACCCCCTCTGGACAGGATTATCAGGAGCGGCGGGATGAGAGATGGTTCCTCACTCGAGTGCTACCGCACGAGCGTCAACTGCCGGGAATCAAGGCCGTTCGTTCCCGCAAGCCTCGCCACGTACTGACCGGCGGGCACGCCTTCTGCGTTCCAAATAACCGAGTGCTCGCCTGCGGGGAGATTGTCGTCGAGCAAGACCGCCACCTCGCGACCGACCACGTCATAGACGGCGAGCCGCACCGGGCCCGAATGATCGAGGGAGAACTGCAGCGTTGCCGAGTCGGAGAAGGGATTCGGGTGCGAAGACGTGAAGCGTACAGATGACGAAAATGGCGTAACGCCATCAGCCTTGTTGCTTGTCGCGGATCTTGTCATGACGAGCACGCCAAAGCCTGATGAATAGATGTGCAAACTGTCGTCGGTGATGAACTCATAACCTTTGAATCCTTCGACCATCTTGACCAGATGAGGCAACTCGGCCCCAAACTGGTCGCATTCGATCAGCGTAACCCCGCGCACATCTGTTAATAACGTACCGTCAGGCGCCATGGCATACACAAATTCGGAGTCCTGGCAACCATCAGACGCCCTGACACCATACTCATCTAACTCGGCTCTCCACCCTCCCTCTTTTAAAAACGTGACCTGATACGGGCCAATTCGTCGCTCCGGCTCCGTTAACAAAGGCGTCGGCTCGTTCAGGTCCCCATAGGCCAGGATCGTCCATGTCGATCCTTCGAGAGGATTATCGGATGGCGCAACATCGGTAGTTGTCCCGATCAGTACCATTACGATCAGTACACCAAAGCTACCGGCTGGAATGCAGTACTTCGAACGTGTGTTCATGTTTATCGCAGCTGTAGTTAACGAGGATTACGCTGTAAGACGTAACCAAATATGCCCCTCATCTGTCATCAGGCAGGAATACACCTTACTATTTAGCCACAATCAACGTCTGCGACAAAACTCTGTCCGTGGCCTTTAAGCGATAAACATACACGCCGCTCGACAAGTCTCTCACATCGAGCTGGACATGATGCGCTCCGGGACCTTGTTCTCCATCAACGAGCACGTAGAGGCTCCGGCCCAGCAAGTCGAAGAGCTCGAGCCGAACGGTGCCCGGCTTCTTCAGTTCATACTCGATGGTCGTCGAGGTCTTGAACGGATTCGGGTAATTCTGCTTTAGTATCGTCGTGGGGCCAGATGCAGGTCGGGGTTCGGTCGATGTCCCGATCACATAACCGACCCTGAGACCACCGGCCGAGGTGAGCCCCGTAAAGACATCTTCCACATCACTGCCGTCGAGCTTTGCTTGTCGGATCACGGCAGTTCCCGCATCGTCTTCCGTCCAGAAGATCCTCTCATTCGCTGTATCGAGTGCGATACTGCCGGGATTGTTCAACCCAACAAGTACATCCTCCACCTCAGAGCCATCCGGGTCGGCGCGCCGGATCTTTCCGGAGGAGCGCTCGGTCCAGTAGATACGTCCCGTCTCCGGATCAAGAGCGAGGGCGGCGGCGGGCACCTCGGGAACGATGACTCCCCACTCAGTTCCGTCAAGGTTGGCGCTCAGAATGCCGATGTCATCGGAATTGATGCGGAACCACCAGTAGAATTTACCCCCGGTAGAATCGATCACGAACGACGTGGTAGACATTCCGTCTGATTCGATCGGCACGGTCTCCGGATCAGACCCGTCGAGGTTGGCACGCAGGAATGGGTTCCCGCAGCTTGAATACCTCATGACGTAGAGTTTTCGGGCAGTAAGGTCCAACCGGATTCCGCCGAGATGATGCGGAATACCACATCCGACCTCAGTCATAATGGTGTCGGGCGTGGCTTCCTCGATGTGCATCCGCACGATATTCTCGTCGAGTGTCCAGTAAAGCGTACCTGCGTTGGGGTCGACGTCGAATCCCTGAAGGTTCTCCAGCCCGGAAGCCAGAGTCTCGATATTCGACTCGCCAACCGTGGCCCGCATAATGCTGCTTTGCTTTTCAGACACCTCCACCCAGTAAAGTTGTGTGCGTGGCTGGGCTGAAACGTCGACGACCGCAAGCATGACCGCCGTCAGAATCACAAATACGGCATGAAAGAGGCGAAAAAAGCGCATTGTGAACCTGTTTATGATGCTATGTTTCTTACTTCAGCAAGAACATGCTGCCAGTAAGTCTTTGTCCCATCGCTTCCAAACGGTAGAGATACACGCCACTCGCAAACTGATAAGCGTCGAAGGTGACCTCATGAAGGCCGGCATCACGCAGATCATGGATCAGCACGGCCACTTCGCGGCCCAGAATGTCATGCACAACAAGACGTACGTCGCTTGCCTGGGACAATGAGAATTGAATCGTTGTCGTGGGATTAAATGGATTCGGATAGTTTCCTATCGATAAGCCAGGTGCAGTATTCAGTGTGGAGACGAGGGAGGATTGACTGTCATCCACTGCTTCGTCTACGACTTTGTCGGCTACCATCACGGCAGAACCGGATCCCCCAAGCGTCACGGTGCCGACAGGTGCTTCAATTCTTAGTGCTTTATTGATCGTAAAGCTTCCAGGATAAATTCCCTTAACAACTCGGAGCACCCCTCCAGAAGGTGCCGCGGCGACGGCTTCGACCACCGTAGCATACGGCCTGAATACGGTGCCGTCCTTCACAGCCTCAGGGTGCGCTCCATCCAAGTAAACGCGATTAGGGCCCCAGAAGTCATTTATTGCGCTCCTGACTTGCAAATCATCGAAGCTTTGGGCGCACGCGTTGCAGAACACATACACGTTCGGGTAAGCCGAGCTGTCTTCAGTATGATCCAGCCCATTACCGTGCGTCACGATGCCAATAGCCAAGCCCGACGTTTCGTGGATCATCGGACCTCCCGAGTTACCTTGACGAATATCAGTTCTAGCCCGATGAAGTTTCGTGGAACCAGACGTATACGGGCCTAAGTCTGTCTGCAAGGTCTGGCTGGCGGTGTTCTTATACCAGTGCGTAGTGTCGACAATAGTGATTCCATTCACATGTCTTTCCGAAATCGTGATTGTGTGTTCTCCCAGCGGTGACTGATCGTATCCGTAACCGGTCGTCCGCATAGTTGTGCCCGGCGCGTACGTACTCCCATACGAAATACGATGAAAGGCATTCTGTGCCTCCGCTGGAAATAGCCCTGTATTAGAGTTGGGGAAGACTTCCACCACACCCCAGTCGTCACCGCAACTCGGCCCTTGCTCTCTTCGAATCGTAGACTGATTGATTGGATACTGATTATTTGGATGGGAGAATACAGGAGTGCCGTCGACCAGCGAGGGTGGCACATTGAATTCTATCGCACGCAAATAATGGCCGGACGTATGCCCCGCTGTAAGCACCGCACCATTCGAAATTAACCACGCCGACCCTACGCCAGGATAGCGAACTCCTGACCACTCGTTGATCGTACGTGCAACGGCCGGATCATCACTGGGTACTCTCGTATCTAGGCCGTCACAAGCGAGCAGCAGCGTCGGGTTCCTCGCTGTATTAGATTCCTCACAGCTTCCAACCTTAATCCAGCCATCGTTCAATTCTTCCTTACGCGGCAGGAGATCGCTCTCTCGCTCGATGCTCTCTTTCATCCTTTTGCCTGCTATAAGCTGTGACAATTCGAAAAAGATATCGCGATCTCCCTGCCCCACGAACAACTCGATGCTGACTTCCTCTCCATTAAAGAACGCAGACTTACCATCCCAATGTTCGATACTTGTCGCATCGAGTCGTTGGTAGGCGCCATCATTTAACGACGTTATCATAATATAGCTGTTCTGACCGAGTGCGTACTTCGCAAAGTCGAGGCGGAGCCATGGTGCATCAGATGCGCGAACTGTAGTTGAGAACGCCGCGCCGAGGGTAGATCTGTCGCTGTGGTGGAAGCCAGACGAAGTGGTGTTGGGGATTAGACGCGCGCTATTTTCTTGCGAGTAAGCAATGTCTACATGCAAGATGATCACCATTAACACAATTGATCGTGTCGTCAGTATGGGTAGTAGTTCCATAACGATTTATGCGACGTGCATCTTTATGCGAAACAAAACCGTTTCCAAGCCTTAGAATCGATCAAATTCATGACAAATCGAATTTGGATTCTTCAATCGTATCGGTTGACTAACGTCTTTCCTGGACAACCCTCCTCAATGCCTCAATCTCTTCCTGCTGCTCACGAATCGCCTCGATGAGTACCGGTATTAGCTCGATATAGTTGATCGCTTTGGTCGTAACCACCTCGCGTGTTTCCCCTACCTCCTCGTCCTCTGCCGGAGGATGAGCTACGTCGATGATCAGTTCCGGGAAAACCTCCTCGACCTCCTGCGCCAATAGTCCAAGGTGTTCGCCCTCTGCCAGCTGCAGGCCAGGCAGACCTGCCGACCTTAATTCATCCGTGGTCCGATATCGATAGCGCCGTGGTTGAAGCTGCAACAGCTTGGCCACCGCTCCCTCCTCTCGTAAATAGCGTACATCAACCTTCAATCGCGCATCCGATGGTAGATAGCTGCCTGTCGAATAAACGCTTCCGTTGAAATAGCCAGCATAATTGTAGGCACCGGTTGCAGATGACGTCGCATAGATACCATACGAGTTATACCCACTCGCACTGGCGTAAACCCCGTAGCTATTAAATGCGTTTCCATTCGCTACGGCATACACTGCCCTGCTATCCAGGTACCAGTCGCCTGTCGATTGGGCATGGATAGCACGAACGTTATTCGACTGACAGCCCGTACTGGCGCTGCACACCACCCGTAACTTGGTCTGATTGACCGGCGAGGCGCCAATCGCTACACTGCCGCCGGTATTGAGCTCGATCTGTGCGTGGACCGACGTCACAGCGAGCGACAGAAAAATAGAAGCGAGAATAAATGATCGTGTTCGCATGAGACGATATTAGAAATGAGAGGCTGATCGACGCCTCCGCGAACACATGACTGATCGAGGCGGTGATTAGGTAGCACAAGTCATGATCAGGCGCAATACCGTAATGCAAAATAGTTGCAACAAGAACAACGATTTACCGGCGGTGACGGCTTGTCATCCGGGGGGCCTGTAGCTTCGGCGCCATCACCCCACACAAAAAGCCGCCGCCCAGCGAAGGACGACGGCTCTTATCACCTACAACAATCCGTGTAAATCAGGTGCTATCTCACCGCCCGTCAACGTGCTGCAGGTGCGGCGGAATCCCGTGGCTCTCCACGGTCGGCACGTAGTCGGTCGGTCCTTTGC